>DCUA01000181.1:0-123 GCA_002329675.1 Firmicutes bacterium UBA1426
GCCGGATATAAAGAGTTTCCGCATAGCGGAGTACCCCAACTATTCTCCGTTGATCAATCAGATCAGAACAATAAAATCCTTCGATCGGAGCGTTATCTTAGTGGATGAATTGCTCCACAAAGG
>DCUA01000181.1:269-10121 GCA_002329675.1 Firmicutes bacterium UBA1426
TATCCCTTTATCGGAGGTGACAGCGTGGCTCGTAAAAACAGGGAGAATGTAAGCATGATTCCTTCTATAAATCTGATTCAGCCCTACGTTGCTCCTGCTTTTCTAGGGGGCGCAGACAGGAAATCCGTTTACAACTTATCTCTGGCATGCCTGGAGAATGCCCGTGAGATCCTCACGGTACTTGAAGAGGAATATCAGGTGCACTATGAGAAAAACCTGACACTGAAACGCCTGGGTGAGGTGGTCATATCTTCCCGATCGCCGGATCAGGGGGATTGCCTGTACTATGACCTGAACCTGGCTCCTTCTGTTTATGTGGCCAACGACATTGAGAAATTGAAAAGGCTTCGCAATAGCCTGGTATAGAAAGGAAGGGTTATGGCACGGATAACAGATTTAGTTCAGAATAGAGTTTTGCCGGATCAGCTGAGAAAACCCGCGGACAAGCAGCAGGTAAATATATTTGCCATGGGGGATGTGGGAAGCACTCTCCTGTCAGGGTTATTCCTGCTTGGGGGGGAGTGGATCCACACCATCGGAATTTGGGATATTAATCCCATGCAGGTCGAGCGACTGGAAACCGAATACGGGCAGATTGCGGGCTACAGTTCACGGTGCGATTTCCCCGGAGTGGTCGGCCTGAAGCGAGAGGATTTCTTTCAGGGTGATGTTGCCGTATTTTGCGCATCCGCCGGCGTTCCTCCCATTGACCATACTGAGGGTGATGTCCGGATGATGCAATGGGAACGAAATAGAGTACTGGTTGCCGAGTGGGTAAGGCAAGGGGTGGAATCGGACTTCCCCGGATGGATGGCCATCGTTTCGGATCCTGTGGATCTGTTGTGTAAAGAAGCGCTATTGACGGCGCGGGGCATTGATCCCTCATGGGCTCCTGACCGGATCCGCGGCTATGGCCTGGGTGTCATGCATGGAAGAGGCTGCTATTACAGCCGCCGGGATAAGCGTTTTGCTTCCTATGAGGAGGAAGGCCGGGCTTTCGGGCCCCACGGAAAAGGCCTGGTCCTGGCAAACAGCATAACAAATTATGATGATGAAATATCAAAAGATCTGACGCGAAAAGTTGTGGGAGCAAATATAGAAGCACGGGAAAAGGGATACAAGCCCTTCATTGCTCCGGCAATCGCATCGGGAGCTCTCTCGATCCTGGCCACCATAACAGGGGATTGGCATTATAGCGCTGTGTATATGGGTGACGAAGAAAAAGGGGCGTATCTGGGGCTTCGCAATCGTTTGACAGAAGAGGGAACAGAGCTGGAACTACTGGAATTGCCGGAGATGTTGTATTCCCGGATCGAGGAGTCCTTCCATGAACTTTGTCAGCTTCGCTAAAAAAAGGAGGAAGTTTCTATGGGAAACCAATCTTTGGTTCTGATTTATCCACGCTGTCAGGAGCCGGTGAAGACCAAGAGGATCTGGGAGGTTCTGGAGACGGCTCTCGCAGGGATCCGCTATGAAGTGGTAGAAGAGATAGAGGAACTGGAAGCAATTGACCTTCGAAACAGGAGGATCCTTTTCGCTGTTTCCCTGGGAGAATCGGGAATCAACCTGGAATGGTATCACATGCTCAAGTGGATCCGCCTCCGGAAAGACTGTCTCAAAGGATCGGTGGCCGGTGTTCTGGTAGACAGCAATAGCGAATGGTACACAAAGGACCTGGCCCGGCACCTGGTTTTCAGTGCAAATATGGCCGGCTGCACCTTCATTGGACGACCTCTGGTGGAAGGTACGAGGACTCTGTATAACTTCAATATTATTGCTAGGAATCTGGAAATGAGCAACGAGGAAGCTTACCGGGCGCAGGGGAAAGACCTGGTCCGCCGGATCCTGGATTTCAGACTGGAAGGCAAGGACTCGCCCCGTCTTTTAATGCTCCATGCAGGAAATTATGGGAGGTCAAACAGCCTGATGCTCTGGGAGATGATAAAGGAGCAGCTGAATGGAGTGGCCATCGATGAGATTTCTCTTCGAAACGGAGAGATCGACGACTGCATCGGGTGCACCTACCGAACCTGCCTTCATCACGGTGAGAAAGGAACCTGCTTCTATGGCGGTGTAATGGTGGAGCAGGTATATCCTGCAATAATCAGGTGTGATGCCCTGATGATGGTTTGTGCCAATTACAACGACGCGCTTGTAGCTAATATGGCCGCTTTTGTCAACCGGCTGACTGCGCCTTTCCGGGTCCACGACTTCAGTAATAAGATGGTGTTTTCCATTGTGGTTTCCGGTTACAGCGGAGGAGATCTGGTAGCGCAGCAGATCATCAGTGGCATCAATATGAACAAGAGCTTTATTTTGCCTGCACCATTTGCTTTGTTGGCCACAGCCAACGCTCCGGGCAGTATCAGGCAGGCTGAGGGCATCGAAGAGAAAGCGGAGGTATTTGGCGTGAGCATGAGGGAATACCTTCTTCATGGGACCCGCATATGACCTATGTCTGCTCTTTGTCGTTGTTCTTCCAGTATTGATTGCCATCCTGCGTACGGATCAAATAACCGCTGTCAATCAGTCCCCTCCTTAGGGACGAATGATCACTAAATGTATGCCAGGTACCTATAATTGCATTAACTTCTTGTTCAGTGTATTGGACATCATTTTCAAACTTAGTGGCCAAATACCCATAAGCCAATAATTTTTTTGAATATTTAGCAGGTAACTGTTTTAATCTGCCGGAATCGTCCAGAAAGTTCTCTATTTGATTTTTCATAATTCCTCCAAAGGTGCTGTCTCTCACGCGAGCACAGATTCCAGATAAGAAGAAACCTGATAGAGCAGGTCCTCACTCCAGGGACGGCCAACCAACTGCATTCCCACCGGGAGTTCATCCAGAGACCCACAAGGCAGGGAAACAGCAGGCAATTTGGCTAAAGATGCAAGCCAGCAACAGCTCATAATAGGTATGAGGGTGTTGTAATCTTTGCCGTTCATAAGCACCTTCCGTGAATCGATGTCGGGCGCGACTATGCCCAAAGTGGGTAGTGCCATCAGATCAACATCTTTTTGGTGTTCGGTGATCAATGCCATGAATTCTTTCTGCAGCTTCAGCGCATTTTCGTACTCTGCCCAACTGCAGCCAATCTCCATAAATTCCAGAGCTTCCGGATCGAATAAGTCGCGATGATTATCGATATCTACCTTTCTCGCTTTATAAATATCGTAGAGGATCAGATTATTCTGAGCCACCAGATACTTCTTTATATCTGAAGGCAGCTTGACTTCCTTAATGCGCATACCCGCCTGTTCCAACAGATTGACAGCATCAAGTACCATGCTGGTGATCCGGTTATCTACCTTACTTTCAAAGTAGGAGTAAGGGATTCCCACTGTCATACCGGTTAATGGTGCACCTATAAGACGGGTAAAATCAGCGACGGGACTTTTCCGGGAAAAGGGATCACGAGGGTCATGACCAGCCATGATATTCAGCATCAGAGCGTTATCTTTTACGCTGCGGGTCATCGGTCCGATAGAGTCCAGATGATTGGAAACCTCGAAACAGCCAGTCAGACTAACCAGCCCGTGGGTAACACGCATACCGACGATGCCGCACATGGAAGCTGGGATCCGCACCGATCCTCCGGTATCTGTACCTAATGCAGCAGGCACGAAATGGGCAGTCACCGCAGCCGCAGAACCGCTGCTGGAACCGCCGGACATCTTGCTCAAATTCCAGGGGTTGTGTACGGGTCCGAAACAGGAACGGTCGCCTGTTGGAAACAAGGCGAACTGGTGAGTGTTTGTTTTTCCCAGCATTATGCCACCTGCATCGAAGAGACGGTCAACTACAAGCGCGTTTTTAGCCGGGCGGAAATCCCGATAAATATCAGATCCTGCCGTTGTGGGAGCATCCTTCGTAAAAAGAACATCCTTTACGGCAAAGGGGATGCCGTCAAAGAAGCTTTTCCGCTGCCCGATGCACATTCGTTTTTCAGCCTCTTTTGCCTGTTCCATGGCCAGTTCCGGAGTCATGGTGACAAAAGCGTTGATGGGCTGATTGTGTTCGTCTATAAATTTCAACAGGTGTTCGGTCAACTCAACGGGGGACAGTTCCTTTTTGTCAAACAAATTGGATAGTTCATCAATACCGAGTTGTTCTAAATCCTTGCCCTGGTTGGTATGCATATAGCTCCTCTCCCTTCAAAATCCATTATGTTTGGATCTCATCTAATTATACCTACCTATTGGAGAGAATGAAATACCGCACACATACTTTTCACGGACAACTAAGACCATCCGGTATTTGAAGACGGGAAGCAGCTTGTTGATATGGTCTACCTGAAACGGGAAGCAATCACGAGCCCGCTATTATAATTAACTCTTCTTTCATTTTATTTAATAAAACTGTTTACAATTATTTTCAAAATGGTATCATATATGGTATCAGATAGAGTTATTTTGAGTATACTAGGAAATGTAAGAATGTCCGTACAAAAACTTTACGAGAAAATAAAGAGGAATCCCAAAAACGTAAGCTTTGAGGATATAAATACATTGATGGAAGCTGGGGGATTTGTTCGCAGGTGCAGTAAATCTAGCCATAATATCTATACACATGCCGACTTGCATGGCATTCAGGATACGGTTACGATCCCTTTTAACAGGCCAATATTAGAGGTCTATATTAAAAGGGCATTAAAAAAGTTTGAATTAGCAAATCCTGATTTTAGGAACGAATAGGAAAATGGAGAAAAGGAATAATCAGAAATGAATCCTGGCAAGAGACCAGAATAGGGAGGGACTCGAAATGAGTAGCGTAAAGGATTACAAAGTAGTAATTGCAAAAGTGACCGAAGCAGATGGAGGAGGTTATATTGCACACATTCCGGAATTAGATTGTATTGGTGACGGAGAAACCATGGAAAAAGCAATAGCTGATGTTTATGCTGTTGCGGAGGATTTGATTGAAATTGCCAGGGAAGATGGTAAGGAAATTCCTATGCCCCAGTACTATAAGGATATTGACGATTTTTCCGGTAAACTTTCTATTCGTTTGCCCAAAACTCTCCACAAACAAGTTAGTGAAAGGGCTAAAGCAGAGGAATGCAGCATAAACCAGTTAATCGGAACCTATATTGCGATGGGTGTGGGTGATGCATTTGGTAGAATTGAAAGTCTTATGGAGAGGAAAGAAGAAAGCATCAGCGATATGACTCTCTTCTTGTCTATTGCAAAAGAAATGTGGGAATATAATCAAAAACAGCAGCTTGATTTACCGAATGATTATTATGTGGAGATTCAAGGGAGGCCGAATATATGAAGGATTTTAATTCAAATAATGTAAAGCAATTCGAAATAAAGTTGTGCAAGGTGATCGCAGAGAGAATTGAAAAGAAACCACACGGAACGAAGCTAGCCATATCACGAGAGCACGAATACAATATATTGGATCTCAAAGAAAATAGCTTTTCTCTAAAGCTGAACTCAAAGATTTTTTTAGAGCCGGAAGCTTTATTCTGCATTAATCTTGAACATATAATCAACTATGCGTTTGCGCATAAAGTTGATGCAAAATTCATAGAGGATAATGTTGAAGAAATATTTCGACCCGTTGGAAGTGAGGTTAGCTATATAACTAGTACTCTGACGAAATTCCTCACGGATAATTATTTCATTATGCCACCGACAATAACAATGGAGCAAGAAAAGGGTAAGAAGCAACAGAAATAAGAGTCAGAAGGCCTAATGACTAAAGAATGTATATAATAAATAAACTAAAATAGCCAGGGAGAGCCGGCTATTTTAGTTTGTAAATAGTCGCGGCAGCTTCTCAATCTGTCCTTCACAAAATACTACTCGAGTTTTTGTCGTATCGTTGCTTCTCCTCGCCCCACAAAGCTTTGCTTTGCGGGGACCCCAACACAAATATGCGACCCTGTCACCCCCGAAGCCGAGATTCGTTGTATCGTCTCGAAAAATAGTTAATAGACGATGCAACTCTGATGGGGAAGATACTCTTCCCCAAGCCCCATCGCGTCTGCGCAATAAGCTAACTTGAGACAGGTGTTTTTCTTATATGAATTTACTGCTTCCGGGGGNNGGGGACCTGTCCCCGCCCGTAAGGCGCTTACGCGTTTTCATAATAAAAAACGCCCGGCATATTCTGAGTGAATATGCCAAGCGCCTGGCACTCCCGAGATGATTCGAACATCCGACGCACGGTTTAGGAAACCGACGCTCTATCCCCTGAGCTACGGGAGCACATTGAACAGTTGTAATTCTAGCACANNGGGGACCAGGCCATATTATACAGCTCGGCACCGGTAGCTTCATCCACCGCATCGCCCACGGTGTAAAAGCCTGCCTTTAGGAGAACATCCACGTATCTCTGGTTGTTTACATACGCCTTTGCATTGAGACAGGCAAATAATTCCTGGCAATGGCGCAGGAGGCGATCTTCAATCACCTGTTTATCGTTTTTTACATTCACATGGAGTCCATGGATATCCGTGTCATTTACAATACTGATAAAACCCGAGATTTGTCCGGTGGCTTCATAGACAAAAACCGTTGCTGTGTCCCGATACAGGTTGCGAACGGAGTCGTAGATCTTATGCCAGTAGAGCGCATCTATAAAGGCATGAGATGAAAGGTTGGACTCCAGCCAGATGGACATGATCTGTGCCAGGTCATCGGGTCCGGCTTCCCGGATCTCCGGTATGGATGCTTCCTGCTCTCTAATTAATTTCCGGATATGCCTTGGATCCAGGAAACGATTGACCAGGTATGCAACTGCAATTCCAAAGATCGTTTCCACAAGACGCATAGCGCCATAGAGCACTGGCGGCAGTTCTTTTTCGCCGATCAATATTATGAGAAAGACCACGAGGCTGATAACGGTGCTTGCCTGCACCTTCAGGATGTTACACAGATAGATGATCAATACGACGCCTACTATGGCAAGCAATGTTGAAATCTGAAAATCCATGTTCTCGATCAACAGAAGAGCGAGTATTCCCAGAACAGCACCGATGACTGTTCCGATAACTCTTTCGACACCGGTTTGTATCGAGTTCTGTAAAGATGATTTCAGACAAATAATGGCGGCAATCGCAGCCTGAATGCCGTCGCTGATTCCCAGGAACTGAAAGAACAATATACAAATGCCTACAGACAAAGCCGTCTTGATATTCCGCATACCAATTTTAAACCGGGGATCGATCTGTCTCTCTGCATTATGCTTTTCCAAGAAGCTCACCATCCTTGTGTGAAGTGGGGAAACCCATATGCAAATAATACCATATCAGAATCCCGGTATGCAATCAGCAGAGTGCAGGAGGAGGGTATCTCATCTAAGTTTCAATAGACAGCCATTATTTTTTGGAATATAGTAGGAATTGGCAAGGAGAAACAGAGGAAATGAAACATGACAGACTGGCCAGCCTGGGATTTACGAGGGAACTCCAACAGGAAGCAACACGCTACCCGGAACTTTATCCGGCAAGGGTCGCAGAGCAACATCACAATATTTATGAAGTAATGGGCGAACAAGAGACGCTCAAGGCACGCGTATCAGGGAAAATGGCCTACAACGCTTTGGATAGCATGGATTTTCCGGTTGTAGGGGATTGGGTCATGATCGATCGCCTGGACGGCTCCAATGGAGAAGCGGTCATTCACTGCGTATTGCCCCGGAAGAGCGCATTCGGGCGCAAGTCCGCCGGTACTTCCAATGAAGGGCAGATCGTTGCGGCAAATATCGATATCATTTTTATCTGCATGTCCCTGAATGAGAATTTTAATTTGCGGCGTCTGGAACGGTATCTGTCTGTCGCCTGGAGCAGTATGGCAACACCGGTAGTTGTTCTTACCAAGGCTGACTTATGCGATGCTGTTGAAATGCGACTGGCGGAAACAGCGGAAGTAGCCATAGGGGTGGATATCGTGGTCTGCTCAGCCATGGCGGAGGATGGGTACGAGGAACTGCTGCCATATATTTCGGAGGGGAAGACCATTGCCTTTGTTGGCTCCTCCGGGGTAGGAAAGTCAACGATGATCAATCGGTTGATGGGCGAAGAAATTCTGAAGACCCGGGAGATCGGTGATATGGATAAAGGCAGACATACCACTACACACCGGCAGTTGTTGCTTCTGCCCGGAGGCGGTATTGTGATCGACACCCCCGGTATGCGGGAGCTGCAAATAGATATGGCAGATCTTTCCCGTTCATTTGAGGACATAGAGGAACTGGCGTCCATGTGCAAGTTCAGTGATTGTTCCCATACAAAAGAGCCGGGATGTGCTGTACAGCGCGCCATTGCTAACGGTGAACTTTCTCAGAAACGCTTTGATAACTATGTAAAACTACAGACGGAAATAGGATATGAGGGATTGAATTCCCGACAGTTGGAGCAGGAGAAAATCAATCGTATGTTCGGTAGTAAAGCGGATATGAAGCAAGTTATGAAATACTATAAAAATAAAAATAAGTAACAACCAGGGGGACAGACCCTCTGGCTGGATCGGAGGATGCGATGAAGATCGGTATTATTGTTTATTCTCACACCGGTAACACCCTCAGTGTGGCTGAAAGGATCAAGGAAGATCTGATTGCAAAAGGTCATTGCCCGGATCTGATAGGAGTGATTCCATCAATCGATGATCCAAAGGTAAAACCACCCATAGAGTTCAAATCTGCTCCGGATGTGGATGGCTATGATGTCCTGTTATTCGGATCTCCTGTATGGGGATTTTCTCTCTCCACGATCATGAAAGATTACCTGACACAGCTGCCATCTCTATCGGGCAAAAGGGTAGGTTGCTTTCTGACCCATGCCTTTCGTTATGCCTGGCTCGGTGGAAACAGCGCCATGAAACAGTTCAAAGGGCTATGCGAGAAAAAGGGTGGTAAGGTTTTTGCCACCTCCATTGTCAACTGGTCATCAAAGGGCCGTGAAGAGGACATATCATCCACAGTGGAAAGACTCAGCTCATATAAAACTACTTAAAATACATACGAATACTTAAGCATAAGCTGTGGGGCAGGTGTCTCTACGCTCACACAGATCACAGGGCCGGACACTCTTTTCATCCTTTTCCGTTTGGATTCCGAATATGCCGGATACCGTCTTTTTGGGATGCATCATAAATTTCTCGCTTAATGTGACCCCGATAGCAGCAGGGTTGAGTTCCTGAAAAATGAGGGTTTGCATTTCAATCGGAATACCGTTCTGCCCCGGGCTGAAAGAATGGGTGACATAGAGGCCCTTCTGCTCCAGATCCTTTGCAATGGACTGCATGATCCATTTATCTGCACGTTCAATGAAAGCAGTGCCCCAGTTGTCCAGGAAGAGTTTGCGCAACATATGCTCCTCAGCAGCATCTATTTCGTCATAACCGTTTAGTGTTACCACAATAAATCCAAGAGCATGAGAGTGGCGGAAAATATCCGCTAACAGCTCTGACTTCAGGAGGGTGCCGTTTTTCAACAGGATGGTCTCTTCATTTTTTTCTTCAATCTCAAAAGATTCAAATAAGGCTTTCATAGTAAATTGACGATAGGCTATGTCTCTTGTCTCATCAAATGCTTTACGAAATTTCGCAGGGATATTTTCCATATCCATTTTCATCATACGGCCAAAGAGCTCATCGATTCTCTGGACCTGGGAAACAGGGATATCCAGAATTTGTCGGTTTAAGTATTGCATAAGTGTCCCTCCTGAGTAGTCTTTCTAGTGATGACTCAATGTATTATATCGAAGAAAGGAGTGGTTAGCAAGTTTATGCGGAGGATGGTGATTGATAAAAGGAGGGGGTGTTTTTATAAATAAATATATGTACTTTTTTTATTAAAGTGATATAATTATTTCAAAACCAAGTAAGTTGATTTTAGAT
>DCUA01000154.1:0-5073 GCA_002329675.1 Firmicutes bacterium UBA1426
ATGTCAAATTATCTTCAGAAGGGGAGGATGATTTGAGTAAAAAACGCAATAAGTACTCCCCTTCGAAGACAAAATCCTAAAGGAGGAATTTTAAATGAGAAAAGTACTATCATTCGTACTGGTACTGTCTCTGGTTCTGGGAAGCTTCGGAATGGCTTTCGCAGCTCCTCTCTCTGATGTTGCTGGAGAGGACTTCGAAGATGCCGTTAACGTGCTGACCGAATTAGGCGTTGTCAAGGGTTATCCCGATGGCACATACAAGCCAGACAACATCGTAACCAGAGCTGAGATGGCAGTCATCGTCGTCAGTGCGCTGGGCCTTGCAGACTATGCAACCGGCACAGCTAAGTTCTCTGACATGGCTGGCCACTGGTCCAACGGCTTTGTCGCTTATGCCACAAGCCTTGGTGTTATTGCCGGTTATCCCGATGGCACATTCAAGCCCGACAACACAGTAACCTATGACGAAGCAGCCACTATGCTGGTTGCAGCTCTGGGCTACACACCGGACAGCCTTGTAGGCACATGGCCGGCAAACTATGTCACCAAAGCTAAGGTCCTGGGTATCCTTGACGGGATCAAAGGCGGAGCTGTTGGAGCCAACAGAGGCGACATTGCTACTATGACTTATCAGACGTTGGATCAGAGCATCGGTAAGACCGATAAGGATGGCGTTTGGAGCCCCACTATTGTTAAAGCCGGTCCTCCAGCAGAGTATGATCTTATGCTTGATAGATTAGGTGCTGCTTTGTTTGACAACAACAACACAATAACGCCAGGTGCAGCGTTTGTTTTGACAGACACTTTGGCTGATGATGCTGTTGCTAATGTCAGAGACCTGATTGGTGCCTATGTAACGGCGTATCAGAATAGCGACGGCGACATTCTTGCCATCAAAGAAGTAAAATCTGTCTTCCTGACAGGTGAATTTGACTCTGTTGCAGGTGGTCTCTCAGGTAACGTTTTCGAAGCAGACAAGGATTATGATGTTGTTGATGATGCATACTATGTAGCTAATGGCGATGAATTTGTCAATGGCGCAGCAACTGCTTTGACAGCAGGAGCTGGCACTCCTGCAGCAACAACCGAATACAGGATTGCTGCTGACGTGTCTGGTATAAAAATTAAGAACATCTACTCCATTTCTGAATGGAATATTGATGCAAACTTCCAGTTCGAAGATGACATGTTAGAAGATGACAATCTTAATGGGCACGATTTTACTTTGGATGACAATGACGAAATCGACCTTGATACCTTTGCACTCTTGGGTGTTGATAGCTTAGAAGATATTGCAGAAGACGATGTGGTTTACATCTATAAGGCTAATGGAGAGATTACAAGAATTGAAGTAGGAACAGAAGTTGTGGAAGGTGAAATTACCAGAATCAACTCTGGAAATACTAAGATAACTGTTGGTGGTAAATCATATGAACTCTCTGGAGCTTCCGGTGCTGATCCCAGCAGTGTATGGCCTCTTGCAGTTGAAGACGAAGTCAAACTTGTTCTTGACTATGCCGGTGACGTATATGATTTAGAGAAGATCTCCGGATCTGCTGATAAGCTGGCAGTCATCCTCGATACAGAAAATGAGGCTCCTGGTCTAGCAGGAAACGCAGCTATGATTAAGCTGGTCTTGGCAGATGGTACAGCTAAGGTATTTGATGCGGCAGTAGATGATATCAGTAATACATTCATCAACGCATCTGGTGCATGGCAAGGTGCTGCCGCCGATGGTACTGTTGTCAAATATAGTGTAAACGCAGACGGTGAAATTGATGCTCTTGAAGCAGTCGAGACTGGTCTGAATGTACAGCCTGGTTCTACAGTTACAGCAGATGTTTCTAAGACAGGTTACTTTGATGGCTATAAGATTGCAGCTGACGCGACTATAATCGTAGTTGATGACATCACAGCCTTTAGCGATGACGAAGACGATTACGACTTTGTTGGAAGAGATGCTGTTTTAGGAGTAAATGTAACTGCAGATTATGTGCTTAAGAATGGCCTGATTACCGTCATGGTAGTAGATGCTGCTTCTACAAGTGACGATGAAGTTTACGGTGTATTTGCAGGAAAGGCACGTGTTTCCGGCGGAACTACCTACGAAGTTACCATGTTGGTTGATGGCAAAGAGGTCGCATACGAAGCCACTTCCGCAGGTTATGCTGCTGTTGATGCTACATTGACAGGAATCGAAGCTGAAGATCAACTGCTTCTGTTGACATTCAACGCTGCAGGCGAGTTGAAAGATGCAACAGCTGCTGACGATGGCGCTGCAGGTGGGTTTGCGACAACAGATGCTGATGTCAATAGCGTAGTTGTAGATACAGGCGTGACCATTGCTGTAAAGAATAATGTTGCGACAGTTACAGCTACCAATGTTTCCGGATTGCATGATTGGTTTACATTTGCATCAGGAGATGATATTACTGTAGATTCCGATGCTGTAATTTATAAGGTCAACGCTGATGGAGATTGGGTAAAAGGTTCTGTAACTGACCTGAAATTAACCGCAAGCACAAAGATTGTATCCTTCTTTGATGTATTCGGTGATGACAAAATTGCTGATATCGTACTGATTAAATAGTCCGAGGATCACAATTAAGTTCAAAACTTTCGATGGGTAGGGTTTCCTGCCCATCGATTTTTTACAGATTGACGGGCATGCCGCAATCTGTGGTGAAAGTCCAGTAAACGGTAAACCTGTCGTACATAGTCGCCACTTTTAAAGTATGAGATACTACTCCAAAGGACTTGAAAAACTAGTAATAGTAATTCAAGTACTAATAAAGTTGGAGGTCGTGTCATGAATGTAACAGAGATCAAGACGCAGATGCATATGCAAGAATGGGCAAAATTAATCGATGCCCGCCAGGACAGCGGTCTGAGCATTAAACAGTGTTGTCACCAGAACAATGTATCAGAAACTCAATATTATAACTGCCTCTCGTAGCATTCCGAAATGATATCAAACAGCATCCCAGCTGCTTTCTATGTAGCACCAGATGTCGCTATTTTTTTACAGCAGCAGAGTCATGTAAATTGGCAGATACACGATACCGTCTTCCTCCTTCAGGTCACTTGTGTGCAGAACGTAAGGGATATGCAACTGATCCCCAAATTTTGCTCCGAACTTTCGAATCGAAGATAGGGTGTAGTTTTTCCCCGATTTTACTTCGATTGGTGAGATGTTGTGCTTACGGGAGACTTTGTTTTTGGAGATAAGAAAATCAATCTCCATTCTAGACATACTGTCCTTCCTTGAGGAATTAGAGTAGAAGTATAGTTTGTGACCGGAAGCAACTAGCATCTGAGCCACGACATTTTCCATGATCATGCCCTGGTTGACGGATAGCTTATCAAACAACAGTTTCTTGTAGATATCCTCTGTAACAAGACCGTTTTCATCAAATGCGTGGCTGATTAGAAGCCCGGTATCTGCCATATAGCACTTTAGCGTCATACGGTCCATATTCAGCTTCAGTCCGATGCTGGGCTCCGTTGAATTATAGCAGGTGTTGATAATCATAGCATCATCCAACCAGAACAGTGCATCTTCATAATCTCGAAAGCGAGCTTCCTTTTTAAGGGATGAAAGTTTGAATTTCTTTTCACGTTTCTGTAGCTGCGCCGGGATCTCATCGAAAATGCTCCTCACCTTCATTTCATAGCCTTCGGCGTGCTTTGATATATCCGCTCGATAGAGAGTGAGGATATCACGTTTGATTCGATCCACCTTGTCAAAGTCACGGGTTTGAATATATTCATTGACGGCCTGCGGCATTCCTCCAACGATCAAATATTGCCGGAAAAAATCCATTGCCTTCCTGTGCATAGCTTGACCCATGGGTTTCCTGGTACTATAGCATTTCCTGATGATCTCCATAAGAGTCTCGTTCCCCATGGCCCAGAGAAACTCTTCAAAGTCCATTGGATACATCTTAATGTGACGTTCCTCGGATGGTATGACAATATCCCTCACATTTCTCTTTATCGACATTAAAGAACCGGTTTCCATATAGTCAAACCGTCCATCTTCCACAAGGTATTTAATAGAGGAGCGGGCACGTGGAAACATCTGCACCTCATCAAAAATAATCAGAGATTCACGCTCATAAAGTTTAGTGTTGTAGTAACTGGACAGATACACAAAAAGCGTGTCCAAATCATTCAGATGGTGGATGAACAGTTCTTTAACTTCATCACTTGCCCGATTGAAGTCAATAAGGATATAAGATTTGTATTCTGCTCTGGCAAACTTCTCGACAATATAGCTTTTTCCTACGCGTCGAGCACCATCAATTAAAAGTGCGGTCCTTCCGGCACCATCACGCTTCCACTCAACCAATCTGGAATAAATCTTTCTTTTCATATCCGACAATCCTTTCCTGGGACCTGCTCCGAATTCAAGATTTACGGTCCTAATATTACACTTATGAAAAAACCACGCTCGTGGAAATTCACGAAATCAAGAATAATATGAGTGCCAAAACTCACATAATCAATAAATGTATGACTGTATAGTACCACGTAATCAAGATATATTCAACACTATTATAAACACATTATTTGAAAACTAATCATTGTTGGTGGCAAGGGGACGCTTTGTCTGCCATCCTAACCCATAACAGCATGGAAGGGCCTAATAGGACAGAAATGCACAAGAAAACTTGGGACAGCAGAGAGTCGACAAACTGTGTCAACTTCTAGCAAACTGGAAGCAGAGAAAAATATGCTGATGCTCTGAAACAGGATCTAGAAGTGAGTAAGATTTTTATTTTTGGCTCCTATTCGAGAGGACAGCAACATGTTGACAGTGATATTGATGTAGCGATCGTATCACCTGATTTTACTGACAACATTATTGAAAACCAAGTTCGCCTGATGAAATACAGGAGAGCAATCGATTTGAGAATTGAGCCGAGACCCTTTAAGCCCGTGGAGTTTAACTCACATAATCCTCTCGCCCGAGAGATTATGGAGACGGGAATAGAGCTACTGCCAAAAATATAATCAGGAAAGAGCACAAAAGAACCGTCCCCCGGCGTTATGTGCTGAAAATGCAAATAT
>DCUA01000154.1:5128-9099 GCA_002329675.1 Firmicutes bacterium UBA1426
GAGCTTATTGCATGGAAGGAAAACTCCGAGAAGAAACCCCTGATTGTCAAAGGTGTGCGGCAATGTGGCAAAACATATTTACTAAAAAAGTTTGGGGAAACCCATTACGGCGACATTGCTTATTTTAATTTTGAGGGTAATAATGCGCTGCAAGCTCGGTTCGAAGACGACCTGGATGTAAAACGTATTATAACTGAGCTTGGAATTCTACGCAAAAAGGTGATCGAACCCCATAAAACACTGATTATTTTCGATGAAATACAGTTTTGTAATCCAGCACTAACTTCCTTGAAATATTTCTCTGAAAACGCACCGGAATACCATATCGTTTGTGCAGGCTCTCTACTTGGCATTGCTCTCTCGAAGCCCTTATCCTTTCCTGTAGGCAAGGTGGAATTTCTCACTCTTCGGCCTATGAGTTTTCACGAATTTCTCTTGGCAAACGAAGAGGATATGCTGTGCGAATACCTGAGTAGCCTATCTCCAACGGAAAGGCTATCGGATCTGATGACCCAGAAACTGGAGAACTACCTTAAGACTTACTACATCACCGGTGGTATGCCGGAAGCAGTGGCCACATGGATTGAAACAAAGGATATCGAGAGATTAGAAGCGGTGCAGCAGAAAATAATCGACAGCTATGAGTTGGATTTTGCAAAACATGCGCCCAGCAAGGATTTTCCTAAATTAACGGCTATCTGGCATTCCATTCCGGGACAGCTGGCAAAAGAAAATAGTAAGTTTATATTCAGCCAGGTGAAGAAAGGGCTTCGTGCAAAGGATTTAGAAGATGCTTTAGAATGGTTGATCAGTGCGGGAATGGTAATCAAAGTAATGAAAATCGAAAAGCCGTTTTTCCCCTTATCGGCTTATGCTGATCAAAAGTATTTCAAACTATATATGGCGGATATCGGTTTGCTCCGCAAAATGTCACGTCTACCTGCCGCGGCTATTTTGGAGAAGAGTGCAGTATACCGTGAGTTCAAAGGAGCACTTACTGAGAATTATGCATTAAGCGAGCTTGTAAACCTGTATGCGGATCCTCCCTTCTACTGGAAGTCCGGCAACACCGCTGAGGTGGATTTTATCATTCAAAATGATATGGATATCGTACCGATTGAAGTGAAGTCAGAGCACAATGAACGGGCCAGGTCACTTTCGGAATACCGGAAACGATACAACCCGACTGTGTCAGTGGTGACATCCATGAAGGACGCAGGGGGCAATCACGTTCCGCTTTATATGTTGTGGCAATTAAAACGAATCATTAAGAAGAATCAAAAGGACTATAGGTTAAGCTATGAATAATCGTTTCTTTTCCATCGCTGGGTTCTCCTTGCTTTTCGCGTATCTTCTGTCTTTTCTCTTTGAAGGGCCCTCATACTTTAGTATGAGGGGCCTTTTAGGCATATGCAACTGATCCCCATATTTTGTCTTGAACTTTTTATCCTCATGCCGGGTGAGCAAAAAATCAAGTTGTACGCAAATATTGCAAACCCCGCACTCAAATGTGAGCAAAAAAACAAGTTGTACGGTCTTGGGAGAGAAATAACTCCTATAACTCACGTACAACTTGGGTTAAATTTTTGAGCATCCGGGTAACCAGGAGATTTTAGTGGCAAACGAATCGTCCCTCTGCCACCCGTGAATAATTTTTATATCCATCCACAAACTATAAGAAAAGGTTAAAGGAGATGGATTCTATGGATACAGGCAAGAATAAACCAAAGCCAGACGATCGGCGGGACAATGTGGATCGAATCGAGTACAACATTGGTCAGACCATAAGAAATATGAAGCTGGCCGATGAGATGATTGCAAAGACTGACGATGAGAAAATGAAACAGGAGCTCCGGGAGAAGAATGAACGGAGAGAGGATGCACTGGCTGGAATGCGGGAAGAGATCCGGGACGAAGCCCTGGCTAAAAAGAACGGTTACAACTGACCGTTAATAGCTAACAGTCAAATGATAAACCGGAAGTAGAAAAAACTGCTCCCGGTTTCTTCTGCTTTTATGAGAGATATCGTTTTAACTCCTGAATATTGTTTTCTTCCAATTTGAGAAGGTCTTCCATGAGGTTCCGTATTTCTGGTTCCGCATTCTGATATTTCTTAAGGTTCTTGACAGCGTTAATGATTCCCATATTGCTGCCAACCATGAGCATTTCAGAGATATGAGAGGTGGATTTATCCGACATGGTCTGCATGTTGAGCATCATCCCTGTTCGCAACTTCTCAAACACTCCCAATCCTTTTTCTGTGAACCCGTACTTGTCTGCAATGCGCTTTGCAGTGTCATGAATTGTTTTATACTCGCTATATTGAGATCTTATAAGACTTTTGAATTCCTTATCCTTTGTGATATGAAGCAGCTTATCAAGTGTCTCAACTCCCATTTGGGAGTTCTGGTAAATGTAGTTCAGCAGTTCTGCATTTCCTGTCATATTGCTCACACTCCTTTCCTGTGTAGTATGAGCAGCGGTCGGACAATCTATCCTATGAAACAAAATCGAAGGACAGGGGTGATTCCCTGTCCTTCTCTCATGCTTGTATTACAACTGCAACTCACTGCTAATAGTCATAACCTCCGAAAACCGGCTTTCCATTGAATATGGTTGTCAAAACCTTGGTCTGGTCTATCTTCAGGGGATCAATCTTGAAGATGTCCTGATCCACTACGATCAGATCCGCAAGTTTGCCTTTTTCGATGGATCCGACTTTATCATCCCTGTAGAGCTGATAAGCGCCATTGATGGTGTAGGCCTTCACAGCATCTAAAACAGATATCCGCTCTTTTGGATTCAGAAGCCAGGTTGGATCATCGATACTGGTGATCTCATCGACTCCGTAAAACTCAGGATTGTTGAGGTTTCTCGTAACGGCTACTTCAATGGCCCAGAATGGATTGTTAATGGGAGAAACGGGGTGGTCGCCAGAGAAGGTAACCCGAACACCGTTATCGATCAGGGATTTTACAGGATACTCAGTCCAGGCCCGTTCCTGACCAAGGGCGATTAAATCCACATAATCCCACCATTCCGGCTCTTTGAGATGCCAGAAAGGCTGAGTGCTCCCGATCACATTGAGTTCGCCCATCCTTGCTTTGTCTGTATCATGTACTACCTGAAGATGNNTACTCCTGATCGCCGTTCTTCTCCTGGGCATATTCCAGACCGTCAAGAACGGATCTGGTGGAGGCATCCCCGATGGAATGGACATGGATCTGGTAACCTTCAGACAGTACTTTGTCAAAGAAGGTGTTCAGCTTGGACTGCTCCCACATGGGCTCCGATACGTAGTCCGGTGCCAGTCCCGCTGCTTTGTCATAGGGCTCCAGAAGCCAGCCGGTCATCCCTTCAATGACTCCATCAGAGAAGAACTTAACGGTAGTAATATCTACAAACTCTGATTCGTAGACAGCTTTGTTCTGGTTCATCTCTTTGATCTGAGAATCCAGGGGCTCATCCGGCTCGAAGCACATTCCTGCATTGACCCGCATGGTCAGCTTTCCGCTATCGGCCAGCGCTTTAAAGGCATCCAGATAGGTGTCGGAAATGGACATGATGCTGGTATAGCCCCATTCGTTCATGTAGTCCTGGAAATAGGCCATGGACTCCGTAATCTGCCAGTCCTCGTATGTTTGCTTCATGGAAACAAGACTGCCCGCATCGGTCAGATTGCCCCAGAGTTCTCCGGTGACAGGATCCTTTTGAACTGTTCCGCCCGTAGGAGCAACCGTATCTTTCGTGATATTGTTCATTTCAAGAGCTTTGGTGTTCATCCAGATGTTGTGGCCGTCATTTGATCTGAGAATGATCGGCTTGTCGGGAGAAATGGCATCAAGCCATTCTGCTTTCGGACCTCTTGGATCTCCCGCCATTCCCATAGAAAAGCCTGCTCCCCAATACACTTCCAGGTCGGGGTTGGCATCCACAAACTCCTTTATGGTTTTGAGGGTGCTTTCTTTGTC
>DCUA01000197.1:0-11720 GCA_002329675.1 Firmicutes bacterium UBA1426
GTTACAGTTGGATCCCTATCCTCGTAACGGAAATAATCACGGCAGAATAGCAGATCTGCACGGTCCATGGCTAAGCCATAATGAGAAAGGAAGCCGTCGAGATCTTCTTCCTCCATTTTCCGAAAGCCCTGAAGAACAGCTACATCTGAGGGTGTTTCAAAGTTTTCTGCCAGTGTTGTAAAAGGTTCCAGGGANNTTCCCGACTTTCTATGGGATTGATCAGGTAATTGCGGATCGCCAGAAGATCTTCCTGTGAAAGGTTACCCGAGAGTAAGTAGATACGGGCTGTCCGCACCCTGGGGCGCTGTTGTTGCGAAATCAGCTGAATGCACTGGGCACAGGAATCCGCCCTTTGATCGTATTGACCCGGCAGATATTCTACTGCTAAGACGTGTTGTTCCTTTGGAAGTTCATCGAAGGTAATATCCACCTGCGGTTCTGAAAAAATGGTGTTCCTGCACTTATCAAAAAGTTCCGGATTTATCCCTTCCACATCGTAGCGGTTCAGAAGGCGCAGGTTTGTGAGCCCCGAAATCTGAAGGAAGTCGCGGATATCAGCAGCCAGTCCCCGGGCTTCTACTGCATATTCTCTTTTCTTTTCTACATAAATACGAAATACAGCCATTTGCTCTTTGTCCCTCTCTGTTTATACTTCATACATAACGGCCGATGAAGCAGTGCGGGATATGCCCCTCGGAAACCGCCATTTTTATATGCTTCGCAAGAAAATGGTAAGCGGTTTCACGGTTTCAACGGGGCACACCCCACACTTCTTCATCATTTATTTCCAGCAAAGCCTTCATTCCAATATCCTTGCGATAATACATATCCTCAAATTCAATACCTTTAAGAGCATCATATGCCTTGTTCACAGCTTCTCTTAAGGTATCTGCCACGCCGGTAACTCCCAGCACTCTTCCTCCGGCTGTGACCAGGCCTTCCCCGGAGCGTTTCGTTCCTGCATGGAAGACGGAAACTCCCGGTAGCTGACCTTTTTCCAGCCCGGAAATGGGAAAACCTTTTTCATAAGTTCCAGGATATCCCCCGGAGGCAGCAATGACGCAGCAGGCGGCACCTTTTCGGAAGGTAACGGAAATCTCTGAGAGCCGCTCTTCTGCAACAGCTTTCATGATGGTGAAAAGGTCCGTCTCCAGAAGGGGTAGTACGACCTGGGCTTCCGGATCTCCGAAGCGGCAGTTGTATTCAATGACTTTCGGACCGGTCTCTGTGAGCATCAGTCCAAAGTACAGGCAACCCTTAAAAGGACGGCCTTCGGCATTCATTGCCGCCATGGTAGGCAGGAAGATCTCTTCCATGCATCGTGCGGCCATAGCCTCTGTATAGAAGGGGTTGGGTGCAACGGTACCCATTCCCCCTGTATTGGGGCCAAGGTCTCCGTCGAAAACCCTCTTGTGGTCCATGGAAGATACCATAGGAACCAGGGTCTTCGAATCCGTAAAAGCCAGCACAGACACTTCGGGCCCTGTTAAATACTCCTCTATCACGATCCGGTTTCCGCTGTCGCCGAAGACGCGTTCCGTCATGATCCTATGAACTCCCTCCCGCGCCTCTGCCAGATTTCCTGCAATGATTACCCCTTTCCCCAGTGCCAGGCCATCGGCCTTGAGAACCACAGGAAAGCGGTCCATGGTTTCAATATAGGAGATGGCAGAATCGGCAGAGTCAAAGATCTCATATTGGGCAGTGGGGATCTTATATTTCTTCATTAGATTTTTAGCAAAGACTTTACTGCTCTCGATGGATGCCGCTGCGGCATTCGGGCCAAAGGCAGGGATCCCGGCATCGACAAAACGGTCTACCGCACCTTTAGCCAGGGGGTCATCCGGTCCCACAACGGCAAAATTGACTCCATTTTTTAGTGCAAACACCACTGCCTGATCGAGATCCAAAGGGTTGATGTTCTCACAGTGGGCATCGTAGGAGATCCCGCCGTTACCGGGAAGGGCATAGATGGTGTCCACTTCCGGACTTTCCTGTAGTTTTTTTATAATGGCGTGCTCCCGGCCTCCGCTGCCGAGTACTAATACTTTCATTGATATTCTCCTGTGTTGTTAGTGATGGAACAACCGCATTCCGGTAAACACCATGGTGATCCCGAGAGCGTTGCAGGTATCGATGATCAACTGATCCCGGATAGAACCGCCGGGCTCCGCTATATAGCTGACGCCGCTGCGGCTTGCTCTTTTAATGTTATCGTCGAATGGGAAAAAGCCATCGCTGCCCAAAGAAACGCCGGTGACGTTCTTCAACCAATCCTTTTTTTCTTCCCATGTCAGAGGTTCCGGTCTGACCGTAAAGTAATTTCTCCACACATCCTTTCCAAGAACGTCTTCACAGTCCTCGCCCAGATATACGTCGATGACATTGTCCCGGTCGGCCCGACCTATGGAATCCACAAATGGAAGCTCCAATACCCTGGGGTGATGACGAAGCTGCCAGATATCCGCCTTGTTCCCGGCTAACCTGGTGCAATGGATACGGGATTGTTGTCCCGCTCCTACGCCGATGGTCTGTCCGCCGTAGGCGTAGCATACGGAATTGGATTGGGTGTATTTCAGTGTTATCAGGGATAAAATCAGGTCATTTTTCGCGCTTTCGGGAAGCGTTTTGTTCTCCGTTACGATGTTGTGCAGCAGGTTTGCATCGATGGGAATCTCGCTTCTCCCCTGTTGAAAACTGATGCCGAAGACCTGCTTTGTTTCGATGGATGCAGGAACGTAATTCCTGTCGATCTTCAGTATGGTATAGCCGCCTTTCCGCTTTGTTTTAAGCAGGTTCAGCGCATCCGACTCATAACCGGGAGCGATGATACCATCGGAGACTTCCTTTGCGATAAGGCGCGCAGTCGAGAGATCGCAGTAATCGGAGAGCGCAATAAAATCGCCGAAGGAGGACATGCGGTCGCTGCCTCTTGCCCGTGCATAGGCACAAGCCAGAGGAGAGAGTTCCTCTTCCACAAAGTACATCTTCCGCAGGGTATCATCCAAAGGCAGCCCCAGAGCAGCCCCGGCAGGGCTTACGTGCTTAAAGGATGTAGCTGCAGGCAGGCCGGAAGAGGCTTTCAGCTCACTCACCAACTGCCATCCGTTGAAGGCATCCAGAAGGTTGATGTAACCGGGCTTGCCGTTGAGTACTTCGATGGGAAGATCTCTGTTTTCAATAAAGATGCGGGCAGGCTTCTGGTTGGGATTGCAACCGTATTTCAAATCAATTAATTGCGCCATATGAGACTCCTTTCTCTAAAGCAGGGACTGGGCTTGCTGTTCCATTTCATTTATTATGCGGGTCTCGCTTTGAAGACTGCTGAAATCCACGTAGCGGACGAAGAGGGCTACGCGGTTTTCCGCATTCAGGCTCCGCCATAGGTTAGCAGCAAATGTATCGATACTTCCGCGGATGGTCACGGGGCGAGGATCTCCTTCGAAGGAGGGAAGGGGATCCTCGTTGACCTGATAGGTATGGATCAGATGTCCAAGCCCGGGAATTTTGTTTTCGTAGGAATAGTAAAACCGCTGACAGGCTGCGGGATTTCCACCGTAAGATTTCAATATGGAAAGGCGGTAGGAGGAAAAATCTCCGTTTGAAAAAAGCAGACCTGAAATGCGGGGAGTGTAATTGGGAGCATCTGGTTCAAAGGTCCTGGTGGCAAGGGCCTCATCAAATGCCCGTGCAGCAAGGGTGTTTTCCAGATGGTCCGTGAGAAGGGCGCCTTTATAATCATTCTTGCTGGCTTCAAAGCGCTCCAGTGCATCGTAAACAGTATCGGTCTGATCGCCGTTTGTTATTATGGTGCTACGGGAAAATACCCTCACCGGAGAATATATGATCAGGGAAGGATCCGTAACTTTTGTTGGGTCATAGACCTCTGTTCTTAAGCCGTCTCTGTCTTCCACGAAGATGCGGTTGCGGCTGTTTTCGCTGCGGCCCATGAGGAAATAGGCGATTACGCCATGGGTTCCTTCTTCGTCTGTTCCGATTACGATACCTCTGCCGGGATAACTTTTATTGCTTAAGTACTCATAAAGATCATAGACTTTCATTTTCGACCTGCCTTTCTTTGTCGTTGTTGATAGCTGTGCAAACCTGTTCCACAGCCTTAGGAAGCATGACCCATTCCGCTTCTTCCATGACTCGTTTCTGTAGGCTTTCCGGAGTATCATCTTCCTTTACGAATACCGGCTGTTGCATGATGATCTGTCCCCCATCGGCGACTTCGCTGACATAATGAACGGTGGCTCCCGTCACTTTGACTCCCTTTTCCAGAGCGGCCCGGTGAACTCTAAGCCCGTAATAACCATCGCCGCAGAATGAGGGGATGAGGGAGGGGTGGATGTTGATCATCCTGTGATCGTACTCTCTGACGATAGTTTCGCCTAAAATGGACAGAAAGCCTGCCAGGACCACCAGGTGGATGTTGTGCGTGTGGAGTTGCTCGCTTATCGCCTTGTCAAACTCACCCGAGTCCTTATAATCTTTGCGGTTTATCGTCAGCGCGGGAATGCCGTTCTCTTGTGCGCGAGTCAGTCCGTAGGCGCCGGGGCGGTCGGATATGACCAGACGTATAGCGCCTGCCTTCAGTCTACCTTCTTTCTGTGCATTGAGCAATGCTTGCAGATTGGTTCCGCTTCCTGAAATCAGTACGGCGATGTTCAGCACAGGATCACCTCTTTTTCGCCTGATATGATTTCACCGATTATTTTTGCCCCGCTGCCATCTTTGTTAAGACATTCAATAGCCTTATCCGCATCCGCCGGATCAACAGTAAGGCACATGCCGGTACCCATGTTGAAAACGTTGAACATTTCCCGCTCAGGAATGTTCCCTTCGTGCTGCAGCAACCGGAAAACAGGAGGTATAGTCAAGGCACTGCTGTCTATCTTTGCCGCACAATCATCCGGGAGGGCACGGGGGATATTTTCATAAAATCCACCGCCGGTAATATGACTGATACTCTTCACCTTTACCCTTTGGAGAAGGGAAAGGATAGGTTTTACGTAGATGCGTGTGGGGGTGAGCAAAGCCTCTCCTATAGTAGAGGAGAGTTCTTCCACATAGCGGGACAGTGGCCGGTTTTCCACATCTAAGACCTTTCGGACCAGGGAAAAACCGTTGGAATGGATCCCGGAAGAGGGGAGGCCGATGATCAAGTCGCCTGGTTTTACGGATGCGGAATCGATGATTCTGCTCTTATCTACAATTCCCACAGAAAAACCTGCCAGGTCATACTCTTCAGGACCATAGAAGCCAGGCATCTCCGCAGTTTCTCCGCCCACTAATGCACATCCTGCCTGAACGCAGCCCTCTGCAACACCGGAGACGATGGCGGCTATTTTTGACGGCTGATTCACGCCTACTGCCAGGTAATCAAGGAAGAACATCGGCGTGGCTCCACTGCAAATGATATCATTGACACACATGGCCACACAGTCGATACCGATGGTGTCATGCTTGTCCATTAAAAAGGCGATCTTTAGCTTGGTTCCTACTCCGTCGGTGCCGGAGACCAGTACCGGCTCTTTTATATTTGAAAGGTCGGGCTGAAACAGGCCGCCGAAGCCGCCGATGCTCCCTAATACGCCTTTGGTGACCGTTCTGTCGATATGAGCTTTCATCATAGAAACCGCTTCATAACCGGCAGTGATATCGACGCCCGATTCTTTGTAAAATTCACTATGACTCTTCATTTTGATCCTCCCTGCTTAATCCTCACCACCGTTGGTGTTCTGTGGTATATCGGAATTCTCTCTGATTTTATGGCTGAATTTCTCCGTTGCGCCGTTATCGGGAACCGGGACGGGATAGTGACCGGTAAAGCAGGAGGTGCAGAACTCCAGGGAAGGATTGTCTGCCAGCTTGGTCACATTATCAACGCCGAGAAATCCGAGGGAATCTACGCCGATGATCTCGGCGATCTCCTCTACGCTGTGGTTTGCTGCTATGAGGTTTTCTCTGGATTTGATATCGGTACCGAAATAGCAGGGATGAAGAAAGGGCGGCGACGAGATCCGCATGTGGATCTCCTTTGCCCCGGCTTCCCGCAACAATCGGACGATGCGCTTGCTGGTAGTGCCTCTGACGATGGAATCGTCAATGAGGATGACCCGCTTGCCCCTGACAGTAGAGGAAATGGGATTCAACTTTATGCGAAGTGTATTTTCCCGCTGGGGTTGATAGGGCTCAATGAATGTTCTTCCTATATATTTGTTCTTGATAAAGCCTACATCGTAGGGAATCCCCGATTGCTTTGAATAGCCCAGGGCCGCATCGATCCCGGAATCGGGAACACCGATGACCACGTCGGCCTGAACGGGGTGTTCCAGAGATAAGAAGGCACCTGCACGCTGACGGGCGGTGTGGACGCAGCTGCCGTCAATGACGGAATCGGGACGGGCAAAGTAGATGAACTCAAAGACGCAGGCGGATTTCTTTCCGGGAATGCAGTTATCCTCTATGCTTCGCATTCCTTCTTCGTCGATGACTACGATTTCTCCTGGTTTCACATCCCGGACAAAGGCGGCTCCCACGCTGTCCAGAGCGCAGCTTTCCGAAGCGATGACGTAATCTTCGCCGGCTTTACCGATGCAAAGAGGGCGGAACCCGAGGGGATCCCGGACCGCGATGAGTTTCTTCGGTGACATGATCACCAGGGAATAAGCACCCTGTATCTTCATCATGGCACGGCTTATGGCCTCTTCGATGGAAGAGGATGAAAGTCGTTCACGGATGATCGTATAGGAGATGACTTCGGTGTCGCTTGTTGTGTGGAAGATGGCGCCGGTGAGCTCCAGTTCTTCTTTAAGTGCTGCAGCGTTGGTCAGGTTACCATTGTGGGCAATGGCCATGGTGCCTTTGATGTGACGGATGACCAGTGGCTGTGCATTTACCACTGATAGGCCTCCGGCTGTGCTGTAGCGACAATGACCTATAGCCATGTTTCCACGGGGAAGTTTTTCAATAGCATCTTTTGTAAAGACTTCGCTGACCAGGCCTACTCCTTTGTGGCCTGTGATGATCCCATCATCGTTGATGGCGATACCGCAGCTTTCCTGTCCTCTGTGCTGCAGAGCATAAAGGCCGTGGTAAACGCTGTTTACAACATCTTCTCTGTTGCTGCGGATNNTTGTGCAGTAAGTTGATGTCGGAGTCCTCTGCATTTCTACTGTCCCATGAGGCGCTTCATTATTTCCTGATATGCGCCTTCTACGTTACCCAGATCTCTGCGGAAGCGGTCCTTGTCCAGTTTTTCACCTGATACGCTATCCCAGAAGCGGCAGGTGTCCGGTGATATTTCGTCGGCCAGTACGATGGTTCCGTCCGGTAACTTCCCAAACTCTAGTTTGAAGTCGATCAGCTGGATGTTGAGGTCTTTCAGGTAAGCGGATAGGATCTGGTTGATTCGCAGAGAGTAGTCAGATATGAGATCCAGCTCTTCTTTGGTGGCGAATTCCATGGCCAAAATGTGATATTCATTGATCATGGGGTCGCCAAGTTCATCATTTTTGTAACTGTATTCCAGAACGGTGCGCTTCATAGGGGTACCTTCCGGAAGTCCCAGCCTCTTGGAAAGGGAGCCGGCGGCAATATTTCTGACGATGACCTCTAAGGGTATAATGCTGACTCTCTTGACGAGGGTTTCCGTTTCGGAGAGTTGTTCGACAAAATGTGTGGGAATGCCTTGCTGTTCCAGCAGTTTCATCAGGTGGTTGGTGACCTGGTTATTGATGGCCCCCTTGCCCATGATGGTGCCTTTTTTCAGACCGTTAAACGCGGTGGCATCGTCTTTATAAGATACGATGCAGAGGTTATCATCATCTGTTTTGAAGACCTTTTTGGCCTTTCCCTCGTATATCTGTTCCAGTTTCATCATTTTATTTATCTCCGATTTTCAAATTCCTTGTCTTTAGCTATAACGTCTTCCTTCATCTGCCGGCGCAGCTTCATGAGCTTTTTTGCCATTTCCGGATCCTGAACAGCTAGAATCTGTGCAGCGAGAATGGCAGCATTTTCTGCTCCATCCACAGCTACAGTGGCTACAGGAACGCCTTTTGGCATCTGAACCGTGGAAAGAAGCGCATCCAATCCCCCGAAGGCAGAGGACTTGATGGGGATGCCGATTACGGGAAGATTTGTGTGGGCGGCAATGACGCCGGCAAGATGAGCCGCTTTCCCCGCAGCGGCAATAATGACACCGAAACCTTCATCCGCGGCACTTGTTGCAAAGGCGCTGACCAGCTCCGGCGTCCGATGGGCAGACATAATTCTGATTACGTAAGGTATTTCAAGCTCTTTTAATATGGGTTCAGCATTCTTTACGACTGGGTAATCGCTGTCGCTTCCCATAATAATTGCAATTTTTTTCTGATTCATAATATCCCTGGTGCCTCCCTGTTTATTGCTAAGCAAATATTTTAGAACTCAACTTAATTATAGAAGAGGTATGACAGAAAACAAGGATTTGAGGGCAAAAAATATAACGAGAGGGCAAATGGATTTCAATACATTCGTGATATAGAGAACATTATAGAGAAATAGTGATATCAATGTTCGAAAGCGATGTGGCCGGGTTCAAGCTTGAGTTGACCTTTGCCCATAACGTCGGGAACCCATCAACAATAATAACAAGGCTATGGACTTGGCGACCTGGTTAATTGCAACGAGGAAATTGAGCAAAAAATTGAGTTGTGTGTGGATTATTGGGGGATAACCATGAGATTTCACTAATTACTCAACATTTTGCTCAGAAATGACCGTTTTACAACTTTTGATCCACACATAACTCCATATTTTGCACAAAAAAGGGCGGATAAAAAGTTGGACCCCTATGGGTTTCGAAAGGAGACCCGTGATTGTATCGCAGAGGGAATTTGGTCGTCCCATAACTAACGTTGGGACAGGAAGGCCCGGATCCTAAAGGAGTCCATCAGCGACCAGGTCACATTCTGGTCCTTCAGGTCAAGATTGGTCAGTTCGAGAATGCGGCTAATGCGGTAATGGAGCGTATTACGGTGTATGAAAAGAGCAGCGGAGGTGGCATTGAGGTTCTTATCCATCTCCAGATATGTACGCAGTGTATGGCAGAGTTCTGTGTGGTTTTCTTTGTCGTAGTTTTCAAGAGTGAAGATCGCCGGATGGCAGTAGTTTAAGAGAGGGATCTTTCCGGTGTAGTTGTAATAAAGGTCGTAACAGGCGTAGCGAGTGTAATCATGGATGCGATCGGGATCGCCGAACTGCTGGGCCTGTTTGACAGATGATACAGCCTGGTAAAAATGTCTTCTGAATTCCCGAAGATCGGAAAAGGGCCAGCTAATGCCGATGCTCACATCTTCTTTGGCAGCCAGCTCTTTGAGAGCCTGTCTCTGCTCGGATGATACGGAGGGAACCAAAATACCGATATAGCTCTTGTATTGAACAGAATGACCTTTGGGAAATATCTTTTCCAGCTCTAAAGCAAAGGTGCGTTTAATATAGCGGTTGTCGATGTGATGGATGTACCGGGCCGTCACTGCCTGCATCACTTGGGGAAAGTCTACCTTTGAATCTGAAATGTATTCGTAGATATCTGTAGAGTCCTGCTCGTCCAATAGATCATAGAGGATAGTGCTTTGAACCGATCGGTAAGCCCCTGCATTGGCAGAATCCCTGTAAACCGCATCGAAAAGTACTTTGCCGATAAGGGGTAGCTGCCTTGGATGAATGGATTGAATAGGCGTGTGGTGCACAACCATGACAAGCGCTCCGGCCACATGGCCCTCCTGTTCTACTCTGGCAACCAGCTTCGGTTGCAGATCTCCCGGCAGTGTAATAAGCTGCGTCTCGCTGCCCAGTTTGCTCCATTCCTGCATCTCTCTATTTGTCCGAACCTTTTGTACAAATTCATAGGAGCAGTAGCCCCGCTCAACATTCTGCACCCAAAGAGGGTCAAAAATCTCATAGTTGGTTGAAGATGCCAGCACGCGGTCTGCAGAGTCCACGAGGATCAACGCATTTCCTACTATGGAAGCGGCTTCGTTGATCAGTGCTGATACATTAGCCCCGGCCAATGATGTACGGGCTAATTCAAAATATTTATCGCTGAGACGAAGATCCTGCAGGATCAGTTCTTTCGCTCTATTAAACAAATTGCACAAGTCGTCAATATGAAACAAAGCGTGCATACTGCCTGCGGGCAAGGCGGAAACCTCGTGAGAAGTCAGGAGAAGCAAAGGTTCATCAGAGAACATCGGCAGGGAATGGGAGCAGGACACATAAAGGGTGTTCTTGTCCCAATGGCTATGGGACGGGCCCAGGAGGCATATATCGTTGACTTTTGCATAATCGGATCCGGCCTTTATCTCGATTGCAAAGTCCTGGCTAAGAAGTCTCATTAACTCGTTAAAGCGCATTTTCATCACCTCGCTATTTTTATTATAGTACATTTCAATAAAAAGAACATGTGCAAGTTGCACAAATAGTCAGATTATTTTCGTGCGGGATGAACCTAGGCCGTTACAGCCCGTGTATGTTAGCATGTGCGTAAATAAACAGGTGCCGGCTCAGGCGCTGATTATAAGTTATAACTCAGGGTCGACGGAAAGGAGCGATTAGGTATGATCACATCGTTTCATGTATTTGTTCCCGCTCTAATGGGCAGCGGAGCATCTTTCCGGACCGGAATAAAGGTTCGGGAAATGGGCTGCAAAAAGGTCCTGGTGGTCTACGACAAAGGGTTAAAGGCTGCAGGGATAGCAGATCCCATCGTAGAGAATCTGCANNGTTCTTCCGGATCCGCCGGACACAGTGGTGGAAGACGCGGCGATGATGGCAAAAGAAGCCGGAATTGATGGTATCGTGGCAGTAGGTGGCGGTAGCGCTATTGACTCCGCCAAAGCCATCAATGTCTTGATCAACAATCCACCTCCTATCATGAAATACTTTGGAGTGCAGAAGAACCTAAAACCCGGAGTTCCCATGGTCTTTATACCGACAACCAGTGGGACGGGGAGCGAAGTGACGAATATGTGCGTAATTTCCTGTACTTCGCTGAATAAGAAGGACAGTGTGGTAAGTCCTGTCTGTGTAGGCAAGCTGGCTATCCTGGATCCTGAACTGACGCTGGGTTTACCTCCTAAAATGACAGCTGCTACAGGTGTGGACGCGCTGGCTCATGCAGTGGAATCCATGACCGGCAACCAGGCTAATCCTCTCTCGGATGCTCTGGCACGGGATGCCATCCGTACTATTAAAGAATGGCTTCCTGTGGCATACAGGGACGGTTCCAATATTGAAGCCCGTGAAAAGATGCTGCTGGCGTCCATGTTTGCAGGAATGGCATTTACAAACGGACTGGTCCATCTGGGGCATTCCATCGGTCACACCATCGGTGCTCAGTTTCACATTCCTCACGGGATCGCTTGCGCGCTTGTATTGCCTGAAGTCATCGAGTATACAGCAAAGACCGAATGGAAAAAGGTTTTGATGATCTGCGAATGTCTGGGTGCAAAAGTCTCTCCCGACGCTACCCCGGAGGAAATCGGCGAGGCAGCCAGAACCGCCCTGCGAGCTTTGATGAAATCGATTGATATTCCTAATATGAAGGATTTGGGTATTCCTGCCGATGCGTTAGCAAAAATTGCTCCATTGATCACGGCAGATACAGGTTTTGCACTGGTTCCATATCGCATCACGACCGCAAAGGTTGCAGACATGCTTCAGCATGCCTA
>DCUA01000197.1:11798-12052 GCA_002329675.1 Firmicutes bacterium UBA1426
ATCGCCCAATACATGATCAAAAACGTACCGCCTCAGTGCGATCCGCTGGGAGAGCAGAACCAGCTGATCTTCTGTCTGGGCATCTTTGCCGGGACCAGCTTCACCACAGCACATCGTCTGTCTGTAGGCGGAAAAAGTCCATTGACAGGCGGCATTAAAGAAAGCAATGTTGGCGGTTATGCAGGAACTCTCCTGGCGGAACAGGGTATTAAAATAATCGTTCTGCGGGGACTCACGGAGAAGGAAGGACCGTC
>DCUA01000197.1:12087-14188 GCA_002329675.1 Firmicutes bacterium UBA1426
GGGATGGGTAATTATGATCTGAGAGAAAAGTTAGCCGGCCGCTTTGGTGAAAAGGTGGCTACCATCACGATCGGGTCCGCCGGTGAGATGGGGTATCGCAGCGCTTCCATCCACGTTTCAGAATTTGGCGCAGGGCATCCCAGCAGAGCAGCTGCCAGAGGCGGATTAGGAGCCGTCATGGGAAGCAAAGGTTTGAAAGCCATCGTTGTAGAAAAGCCAACAGAACGTTTTAAGGTCGAGTATGCAGACGAAGGAAAATTCAGGGAAACCTGCACTCTGGTCAACAAAGTCATCGCTCAGGGCGCACAAAACGATCCCTTCCATAATATCGGCACCATATCTACCATAGAAGTAACGGGAGCAAACGGCATCCTGCCTGTGGACAATTTCTCCGGAAAGCTGTTCCCTGCTTATCAGGAAGTGGGGGCCAATAAATTCCTGACGAATCTGGCCACCCGGGGAGGGAAAAACAAGCTGGCTTGTCAGCCCGGCTGTGTGGTCCAATGTTCAAACTGTTACAACGATGCAAATGGGGAGTATCTGACTTCGGGTTTTGAATACGAGACGATTGCTCTCTTTGGGCCAAACTGTCATATTTCGGATCTGGACAGCATTGCCAGAATGGACCGCTTCTGCGATGACATAGGAGTGGATACCATTGAAGCGGCTAATGCCATAGCCGTGGCTATGGAGGCTGGAAAGCTTCCCTGGGGCGATGTGGATACAACTCTGGCTCTGCTTAGTGAAATGAAAGAGGCAACAGAGTTCGGGAGAATACTGGGAGACGGATGCGAGGCCGTTGGAAAACATCTGGGATGCAAGAGGATTCCTGTTGTCAAACATCAGGCAATGGCAGGTTATGAGCCGAGAAATACAAAGGGAACCGGAATTACATACGCAACCAGCCCGATGGGCGCAGACCACACGGCAGGCCTTACCATGGGGAGGGCTTTTGACGATGCAGGTCGGGCCGCCCAGGCCTATGCCTCCAACAAACTGCAGGTGGCCATGTGTATCGCTGACAGCATGATGTGCATCTTTGCCTTCGCTCATGTGGTTCCCGTCATGCCGAAGCTGGGAGAAATGATGGATGCCATGTATGGTGGAAACTATGGATTTCCGCGGCTTGCTGCAATGGGAGTAAAGACACTTCTGACAGAGCGGGGCTACAATAAAATGGCGGGTATGACCGATGCCGACGACAGGCTTCCGGAGTTCTTCTATAAAGAGCGTTCTGCAGCGACAGGTTCTGTATTCGACATAAACGATTATGAATTGGAGGTGCTCTTCGATTTCTGATGATTTACGTCAATGAAAAGGAAGTTCCATATAAGCAGAATATAACATTAGCCGAGGCTCTTTCCGTTTCTGGCGAAGAGGTCGACGAAATGACTTTGTTATTAATGGACGGGAAGGTCCTGAGTTTTTCGCAGCACGCTTTCGAAAAAATAGAAGACGGTGCGAAGATAAAGGTGCTGCGCGTCGTGTCCGGCGGATGATCCTGCCAGAAAGAGCGGGTAACACCGGAAAACCAAAAGGAGTCATCGGAGGGGCTTATTTGATCATACATTTGTTAACGAAAGCTGCAATGAAAAAGGCTGCGGCGGCGAAAGAGGCGTAACCCGGGAACAACTATAANNCCTACATTTCATACTTGATGTAGGCAAGAATCAAATCACATTAGCGCAGCACGGCCCCGGTGTTCGCCGAGGATACCAGTCTTGCGTAGCGCGACAGCCAGCCGGTAAGGGGCTTGGCTTCATTGGGCTCCCAGTTTTCTTTTCTTTGTGCCATCTCTTCGTCGGAGATACGCAAGTTGATTTTATTTGCCGGGATGTCGATATCGATGATGTCACCTTCCCGGATCAGCCCGATCTCGCCTCCCGACGCAGCCTCCGGAGAGACATGCCCGATTGAGGCGCCTCTTGAAGCACCGCTGAACCGCCCGTCGGTTATTAGGGCTACACTTTTATCCAGCTTCATACCGGCCAATGCGGCAGTGGGACCGAGCATTTCCCGCATGCCCGGGCCGCCTTTCGGACCTTCATAGCGAATAACCACTACATCACCGGGCATAATCTTTCCGTCGAAGATCGTTGCA
>DCUA01000163.1:0-259 GCA_002329675.1 Firmicutes bacterium UBA1426
TACCGTTTACACTAAAAGTGTACCACTTTTACGAATTTGGGGTAATATTGACTTTTGTCATGCTGCCGGTGGAAGGTCTTTTGCGGACCCGAAGCGACCTTGTTCCTGCCCTGGCTGGCACGTCTGGTAACAGGCGGTATTGGTATTATGCAAACGGGGTATTCGAAGATTACTGTCCGTGAAGGCGGACGGTAGGGATAAAAATACTGCCACCCGGTAAGAGCGGCAGTATCCATTACTTTTTCAAAAATTCAGTCGG
>DCUA01000163.1:288-1110 GCA_002329675.1 Firmicutes bacterium UBA1426
TCTTCAAAGTCCGGCATGGAGCGCATGAGTGCGGTATGAATATCTACGCCCTGTACGTCCGCAAAGGTGAAGAGCTGGGAAAGTTGCTCTATCCGCTCCTTGGCTTTTTGTGCGGATTGGAATGCCTTGCGGAGCATGTAGAAAATATCCGTGGCGGCGGAGACGGAGATCAGACATTCCGCATCAGCTTCAATGGCCTTGCGGAGCGCCTGGTAGGAATCGGTGAAGAATGGTTCCCGTTTCTGGACAATATCGAGAATGACATTGGTATCAATTAGTATTCTCATTGTTTGGACAACCGCTCCTCCCGTATGGTATGTTCATCCATTGCCTTCTCCGGTGGGACAATCCCTACGAGGTCATCCAGGAGCGCCAACTTATCGATAGCGGGACTTGTGAGGCGGGCAATGCTTTTCCCGTTCTTGGTAATGAAAATATCCTGGGACGTTGCCATTTCCAGATATTTTCCGAGATTGGTTTTAAATTCTGTTGCGGTAACGATCATACGAATCCCTCCTAGTATAATAATGGTGTAGTCAATAATGACTACAGGTTAATGGTTACAAAGTCTAAATGAATAACTGAAGGAGGGATTCCCTCTCCATCAGAAGTTATTGTTTCCTTACCGTGTCTGAGACTTCCATAATGCACCAGGCCAGATCCTGAGGTATAATCACTGAGGCAGGGCGATTGACGTTTCCTCCTTGGGACCCGGTCTTCCGCCGGGAAAACCTCTTAGAAAGTCTGTCTGTCCATTCGGTGGTGATTTATGGTTTGGCTGGTTGGGAAGCCTCAGGCTATACCTGTATAAGCCGCTAGGTT
>DCUA01000163.1:1225-2844 GCA_002329675.1 Firmicutes bacterium UBA1426
CAAAAATAAAAGAAGCACAAGAGACGTATTCTCTCAAAAGCCGCTGCTTCCTTGAGTCTACCGGGATCTACCACATCCCGCTCCTGTGCTTCCTTCGTGATAAGGGGTTTGACTGCTCGGTCATTAATCCTATCATCACTAAGAATAGCACAAATATCAACATAAGGAAACTACATAATGATAAATTTGATTCAAAAAAGGCTGCCCTTGTTGGTCTCAACGTTTCTCTCAAGACTTCCATCATCCCGGATGATTCCGTTGTCGATCTGAGAAATCTGGTCCGCGATTATTATTATTTCAAGGATCGCCAGTCTGCTGTTGCTCTCAAGCTCACTGCGGAACTGAAAGTATCTTTCCCTGCTTATGCTAAGGTCTTCAGCAAAGTCACCATACAGTCTTCCTTAAAGCTGTTAAGCTCGTATCCTCTTCCAGAGGACATGCTTGCCGCTTCCAAAGAGAACATTGTGGATATCATCCGCAGTACCGCACGCTTTGGCGAAGCTTATGCTCTGCGTAAGTATGAAGCCATCATCGCTGCCGCAAAGGATGCCGCTGTTTTTGGCAGGGCTCTTCCGAGCAACGCTGTCCGCATCCGCCTTTATGTTGATACTTACCAGGAATACCAGAAGCATCTGGACACGCTCCTGAAAGCACTCCATGAGACAGTAGAGAAGCTGCAGGATACCCTGATCTACGATCAGATCTGCCTTCTGCAGTCCCTGCGTGGGATCGGCTTCTTAAGCGCAGTCGTCCTGATTGCAGAGATGGGGGATTTTAAACTTTTTTCTTCCCCGAAAAAGCTTTATGCCTACTTTGGCCTTGACCCCGCTGTTAAACAGTCCGGAAAACTCAACGGTGATAAAGTCCATATGTCCAAGCGTGGTTCCAGCCTTGCCAGGCGTATTCTTCACATGGCCGCGCTCAATAACGTAAAGGTTTCTAAAGGGAGCGGCACACCTGTGAATCCTGTGATCTACGACTATTACACCCAGAAGTGCACCGGCAAGAAAAAGCCAGTAGCGATGGGCGCTGTCATGCATAAGATCTGTAACATCATCTTTGCCATGCTTCGGGATAAGAAACCTTTTGAGATCATCACTCCGGAGGAACACTGCAGGCACTTTGCTGCGGAGCATCCCGACAAGATAAGGAAGTCCGCATAATCAACACGGCGTTCTGGATATTTAGTTTCTGACCAGTCCTATATCGGGGAATGGTCTGTTAAGGTTACCTTTTTTTGCTCTGTTGTAATAAATTTAACTTTTTTCATATCACCTCTTGACATTTCTTAGCTGGACTTTTGGAAAAGGTGGCACCTGATTTTAGAATATCACAGAACCGGCATGGCTAAGGTACATTTGTGTAACAGTTTAGCCCAGGTCTGCGCATATGCTGCGCNNGGCTTCGTTTAATCCCACAGTACTCACATAGTATCCTTCCGACCAGAAATGACGGTTCCCAAACTTATATTTTAAGTTTGCGTGTCTGTCAAACATCATTTGTGCGCTTTTCCCCTTTAAATATCCCATAAACGAGAATACAGGGTCTATCCGACCCATTATTAAGAAGAAAACCGGCCCCTGCGCCAACAGGAAACGGTTTTTCTGCTTTGTTGCCGT
>DCUA01000171.1:0-1388 GCA_002329675.1 Firmicutes bacterium UBA1426
CCTATATTGCCCAAACCCATGAGACCAATTTTCACTAAATATTTTGCCATCTATAGTACCTCCTTTAACTATAATTATGGTATTATATAATATTATTTCGAATTAGTCTTCACCTATTTTGAAATATTGTTAAAAACATTAATAAGATTGTTGTTTTATTGCATAAAACGCCTTCGAGAGAAGGAAATGATAACGAAGGAGGCGAAGAAGATAAATGCGACCAGAGGGACATAAACTCAGCATTGTACTGGTGGAACCGGAGATTCCGCCCAATACAGGAAATATTGCAAGAACTTGCGCAGCAACGGGAACCGATCTGCATCTGATAAAACCATTGGGTTTTTCTGTTGATGATGCCCATGTTAAGAGAGCAGGACTGGATTATTGGGAATTTGTCAATCTTAGAATTCATGAAAGCCTGGAAGCATTTCTACAGGAGTATAAGGACAGGCCCATGTATCTGGCCACTACGAAAGGAATGAATACCTACACGGATGTGAAATATGAGAGTGACGCCATGTTGATCTTTGGAAAGGAAACCGCCGGATTGCCCAAAAGTTTTATCGATGATAATAAAGAAAGGACTATCCGTATCCCTATGAGTGATGATGTCAGACTGCGATCGCTGAATCTGTCAAACTCAGCCGCCATCGTCGTATACGAAGCACTGCGTCAGTTGGGCTTTCCCGCATTAGTATGACGAGTGAACATGAGCATAGCTATTCATATGCACAATTATAATAGAAAGGATAGTATAGGGACATGTTTATAACAGTCTTTCTGTTACTTGGAGGAGCCGGTCTTCTCATGTACGGAATAGAAATTATGAAAGATTCCCTTGAATGGGTATCGGAAGGAAGGAGCCAGAGACTGATAGAAGCCTCCGGCTCAAGCACAATAAAAAACATCCTTGCGGGTATTGTGGTCACCGGAATCAATCAGAAGAGCAGTGCCACCACCATCATGGTTGTAGGAATGGTGAATGCGGGCATGGTCTCGCTGACTCAGGCGGCAGCTGTTATCATGGGTGCAAATATTGGCACTACCATTACCGCCCAACTCCTGGCCTTCCGATTGGAATACTTTGCACCCAGCATTGTAGGTGTTGCTGCGATTTTTTGGAAATATGCCAAGACGAAACGGATCCAATACACAGCAGAGATTTTTATCGGCTTTGGCATACTCTTCATCGGCATGATTTTTCTGGAGCAGGGACTTAACTATTTTGATGTGGGTGATGTTGAAAAGTACCTGACTGCCTTCTCCCGACCCTACAGCATCGAGTATCTGATCCTGATCCTCATAGGATTTGCGGCTACTACAGCCGTTCGCAGCAGCAGTCTGCTCACGGGAGTTATGATCGCCATGTCTGCCCAGGGCCTGCTTAC
>DCUA01000171.1:1479-2606 GCA_002329675.1 Firmicutes bacterium UBA1426
GATCTGATGGTATTTCTTGCAGAGGGAGACGTACCGAGACAGATAGCCAATGCTCATACCATTTTCAATCTGGGGACCGCCATACTCTGTGCTCCTCTGGTCAACCTCCTGGTTGTAATCTCCGATAAGCTGGTGCCTGAGAAGAAGGATCATGTGCATCCGGAGGGCAATCTGGATGTGCGTATGCTGGAGACCCCCGGGTTAGCACTTGCCCAAACATACAATGAAATCATTACACTGGCAAAAATGAGCTTTGAAAGCTATAGGATCAGTTTTCAATGCGTCCGGCAACCGGATGAGAGAGACCTGGAGAGGATCCTGGAGCAAGAGGATCAGATCCTGGGAATCGAAAAGGAGATCGAAGTATACCTGGTCAAGCTTGCCCAGAAAAAGAACAATACCAGGCAGCAGCATGAAATGCTGAATCTCATGCTGGGAGTGATCGGTGACATAGAGAGAATATCCGATCTTTCTGTTGCCATAGCGGAACTGGCCATCTACAAGAGAGAGAACAGCATTGTCTTCAGCTCTCAGGCTGAAAGAGAAATGGAGGAGTTCCACGAACAGCTTTCCCAAATCGTGAGAGATGTGACAGAAGCACTGGAAAAGCGGGACGGGGTTCTGGCCAACAGCATTTTCCCTGCAGAGATCAAGATAAAAGCCATGGAAAAGGTTTTGAGAGACAATCATATTGACCGCTTGTCAAAAGGTATCTGCCACCCGGGATCCGGAGTCCTTTTCATAGATATCATAAACAGCATGGAGCATGTAGCGCAGCACTTGAGGAAAATAGGTTATTTCGTTGTAGAGGCGGCAAAGCACTAAATTTATTAATACGGTTTTCTGTAGTTCCGTATTATGGTATACTATTAAGAGTATGTTACTCAACTATAGGTGTGCTGGAATATGCTTTTTCCGGATTAGTTTAGGAGATCAAGCGCTGTTATGAAACTGGGTTATGAACTGACAATTGAACAATCTCAGAAACTGGTAATGACGCCTGAATTGATTCAGGCTATTCAGTTGCTGCAATTCAATACCCAGGAACTGGATAGTTATGTGCAGGAGCAGATCTTAGCGAATCCTGTACTGGAGAGAGCAGAAAAGACCGATAGCGACAGTTCCGA
>DCUA01000133.1:0-3038 GCA_002329675.1 Firmicutes bacterium UBA1426
CCTGATAAGACGGGCCGTCTAAATAAAAGGCACGCAGCGCGCCAGCTATTGAGCAGGGGTGCAATATCTCAACCCTAAATTCAATCTTATTCCTCAGGTTGATTTGCGCCGCAGCACTTCTTGTATTTCTTACCGCTTCCGCAGGGACAGGGATCATTTCGTCCCACGGTGGGCGCCTTCCGCACTGTTTCCTGCTTGCCTGTTGCCGATCTCTCAGGGACTTTCACAGCGGCGGGAATCTGCTGCTCCGCCGGACCATCATCCCCCATAATAGCTGAGCCGTTAAACTCATCCTTCTTGGCAATGCCCAGGTCTATGACCTGCTTGCGCTGAGTCTGGGTCTGAATGGTCACATTGTAACAGAACCGGACCGTGTCATCCTTGATGGATTTGATCATCAGGTCAAACATTTCGAAGCCTTCATTGGCATAAGCGCTTGCCGGATCCTGCTGTCCCAGTGCTCTGAGGCCGATCCCGTGACGCAGCTGATCCATGGCGTCGATGTGGTCCATCCACTTGTTGTCCACTACCCGCAGAAGAATCATGCGTTCCAGATCCCGCATTCTCTCCGCGCCGATCTCCTGTTCCTTTTCCTCGTAAACCTTAGCGATCCGCTCCATGGTATCTTCATAGAGCTTTTCTCTGTCCAGGCTCTGAATATCCTCCTCGGTGTAGCCAAATGCGGGGAATTTTCCAAATATCTTTGCCAGAGACTTTTCCAGCCCGGAAAGATCCCATTCTTCCGCATATTTTGACGTTGCTGTGCAGAAATCCAGCTGTTCGTTGACGATCTCCTCCGCCATGGATTGGATGTGTTCTCTGAGGTCTTCACCGAAGAGCACCCGACGACGTTCACCGTAAATAATCTCCCTCTGCTTGTTCATAACATCGTCATACTGAAGCACGTATTTCCGAATGGCGAAGTTTCTGCCTTCCACTCTCTTCTGTGCATTTTCAATGGATTTGGTCAGCATGCTGGCTTCCAGGGGAACGTCCTCTCCCATTCCCAGCTTTCCTACCAGTCCCTGTATTCTGTCGCCCCCAAAGCGGCGCATGAGATCATCTTCCAAAGAAATATAGAACTGCGTTCTGCCCGGATCTCCCTGACGGCCGGAACGTCCTCGGAGCTGGTTATCGATCCGGCGGGATTCATGACGCTCAGTTCCCAGGATACGAAGGCCACCCAGATCGACTACTTTCTGTCTCTCCTCCGGGGTGCAGTCCCTGCCTCCCAGGATGATATCGGTACCACGGCCGGCCATGTTGGTGGCTATGGTAACGGCTCCCAGTCTGCCTGCCTCGGCAACGATCTCGGCCTCCCGCTCGTGCTGCTTTGCGTTGAGTACATTGTGTTTGATACCCCTCCGCTTCAGCAGTGCGCTGATGATCTCTGACTTCTCAATTGAAATCGTACCTACTAGAATCGGCTGCCCCTTTGCATAGCATTCCGCGATCTCATTGGCAATGGCAGTGAATTTCCCCCGTTCGGTGCTGTAGATGGAATCTTCCATATCGATTCTTGCGATGGGTTTATTTGTCGGGATCTCCACTACGTCCATGTTGTAGATCTCCCGGAATTCCTCTTCTTCAGTCTTTGCAGTACCCGTCATACCGGCAAGTTTTTGGTACATACGGAAATAGTTCTGAAGGGTAATGGTTGCAAGAGTCTTGGATTCCTGCCGGACTAACAGACCTTCCTTAGCTTCGATAGCCTGGTGGAGTCCTTCGCTGTAGCGCCGTCCGAACATCAGCCGTCCGGTGAACTCGTCTACGATAACGATTTCTCCATCCTTTATAATGTAGTCTACGTCCCTCTTCATCAGGTTGTGAGCTTTCAGAGCCTGGATCACGTGGTGGTTGATCTCCATGTTTTCCGGATCGGAAAAGTTTTCAACCTTAAAGTACTTTTCGCACTTTGTAACGCCCTGTTCGGTCAGGGATACGGTCCGATCCTTTTCATCCATGGTAAACTCAAAGCCTTCATGGAAACCGGCCACGAATTTATCTGCAATCCGGTAAAGGTCTGTGGATTTCTCTCCCTGTCCGGAGATGATAAGCGGCGTTCTTGCTTCATCCACCAGTATACTGTCAACTTCGTCAACGATAGCAAAGTTCAGCTCCCGCTGCATCATATCTTCCTTATAAATGACCATGTTGTCACGAAGGTAATCGAATCCGAACTCGTTATTTGTCCCGTATGTGATGTCTGCCTGATATGCTGACTTCCGTTCCGGACCAGTAACGGCATGGATCACACAACCGACGGTCAAGCCTAAGAACGTATAGATCTGGCCCATCCATTCCATGTCACGCTTGGCCAGGTAATCGTTGACTGTGACAACGTGAACGCCTTTTCCTTCTAATGCATTGAGGTACACCGGAAGAGTCGCCACAAGTGTTTTCCCTTCACCTGTCTTCATCTCAGCGATGCGTCCCTGATGCAGGACTACGCCACCTACGAGTTGTACGCGGAAATGCTTCATCCCCAAGGTCCGCCAGGCCGCTTCCCGTACGACAGCGTACGCTTCCGGAAGAATATCATCCAGAGTCTCTCCCTGTGCCAGCCTCTCCTTGAACAGCCCCGTCATGGCCTGCAGTTCCTCGTCGGTCTTCGCAGCCATCACGTCATCCAGCGCCTCGATATTATCCACTATTTTATCTATCTTCTTCAGTTCTTTTGTATTGAGGTCTCCAAAAATCTTCTCTAAAAAACTCATATCCTGTGGTTCCTCTCACTTTCTCTATGACTTTCGTATCATTACAGCCTTTAATTATACCATTGTACACATCAAAAAGCAAAAAAGGGCTGCTGCCCTTTTTCGTCAATTCTGGTCTTTTTCAAACGGCTATTTCAGTGCTTCCGCTTTCAGTACTTCAGCTTTGTCTGTTTTCTCCCAGGGCAGGTCCAGTTCCGGTCTTCCAAAGTGACCGTAAGCCGCCAACTGACGGTATATAGGTCTCCGTAGATCCAGATCCCGGATAATGGCAGCCGGACGAAGGTCAAAATTGGCCGCAACGATTTCCGCCAGCCTTTCATC
>DCUA01000133.1:3070-5031 GCA_002329675.1 Firmicutes bacterium UBA1426
GCTGCTGAACGATCTACCTTTGTGGGGTCTTTTCCGGAAAAAGCACCGCCTCCGTGTTTCCCGTAGCCTCCATAGGTGTCCACGATGATCTTCCTGCCGGTCAATCCGGAATCCCCGTGAGGCCCGCCCACAACAAATCTGCCAGTGGGGTTCACAAAGTATCTGGTCTCTTCATCCAGCAATTCCTGGGGAATCACCGGCTTGATAACTTTGGCGATCAGGTCTTTTCGGATCTGTTCCTGGCTCACATCCGGATCATGCTGAGTGGAGATCAGCACTGTGTCGATGCGAACCACCTTATCGTCTTCATATTCTACCGTTACCTGAGTCTTACCGTCAGGCCTCAGGTAGGGAATTTCACCGGATTTCCGCACATCTGCCAGCTTCTTCGCTAATTTATGGGCAAATGAAATGGCCATAGGCATGAGTTCAGGCGTCTCATTGGAAGCATAGCCGAACATTATGCCCTGATCCCCTGCACCAATGGTATCCAATTGATCCTGAAATGTACCATCTCTGTATTCCATAGCTTTATCTACCCCAAGGGCAATATCCGGAGATTGTTCATCTATGGCAGTCAGCACGGCACATGTGTTCCCGTCAAATCCATATTCTCCTTTATCATAACCTATGTCTGTGATGACGCTGCGGATCAGCCGGGGAATATCCACATAGCAATCCGTTGTCATTTCTCCCATGACCATGGCCATGCCTGTTGTGGCTGTGGTTTCCACGGCGACTCTGGCATAAGGGTCCTGTTCCAGCACCGCATCAAGGATCCCGTCAGAGATCTGGTCGCATAACTTGTCCGGATGCCCTTCCGTTACTGATTCGGATGTAAATAATTTTCTTTTCATTATAGTTTCCTCCAATTCCGGGCCTCTGCAAAGAAAAACCTCTTCATTCGAAGAGGAAGGTAATCACACAGTCCCCCTCATCTTTCAGAATTAATATTCTGTAGGACTTGGCACCTTTACTGTTANNTTATTTATTTTTTTCCGCATACTATGTTATTCCCATATCAGCCTTTTGTCAATCATCGGGATGTGAATTAAACCATACACATCCGTCATAGAATAAGGTATACTGGTAACATCTTGTAAAACAAAATTTAACCTATGGAGTACTGATTTGACAAAACACAGTTTTAAGCTTATAAAAGGCGGGGTAAGTGACGAGTCGAAAGCATCTGTCGAAAATCGGATCTTCGTGTCTGCCTATGTGACGGATACCCGGCTGATGGGCGTAGTCGCCCTTTCCATCCACTGGAAAATACCTTCACCGGAGGGGCTGGAGGATTTTTATCAGTTTTTTTATTTTGATGCGGAAGAATATGGCCTGGATACTTACCAAAGCCTTCGGGGTGACGATTCACTTGCTCTCGATTCCATCGAGCAAGGGCTTATCGGCGGTCTTGGCGGCAAAAAAAATCCGGTAACTCAGCGCGAAGCTCTATTTTTGGTGCAATCCTTTGTGTCTGAGGGTAAAAAGATGAACGCCCCCCTCCCCGAGCCGATCAGTGAATATGAAAGTTTACTGAAAGAACCTGTCTTGCTGTCCCCTAAGGAGACACAGGTCGTCGTCGACAAGATATGCACACCCATCCTGTCGGATTATCATCTGATCCACTATTTTCTCATGCGATGCTTTGCAAGAGACTGGGAGGGAGCCTCTTATCTTGTGAACGGTGATATCAACCTGGAGCAGCTGGCAGGAAAAATGGCTTCAACTCTCTGTAAAAATGTCATTGAAGAATACATGGACGAAAGTGGAACCATATCCTATCTGTGCGAGGCATTAACTGATACCGACGGCCGATATGAACTCATCGTTCTGGAGATCACGGTTTCAAAGAACAAGGTGACATCCGCTTCCCGCCGTTCCTCCTTCCGGATTTCTGCTGCGGAGGCGGCCATGATGCTGAACCGGCCTGAGTTTGTAACGGTCTATGAGATCCTTTC
>DCUA01000203.1 GCA_002329675.1 Firmicutes bacterium UBA1426
GTGGTACCGGATGTAAAGAGCAGGAGACTCATGACCTCCGGATCGATAGATGCATTCAAATAATCGGTGTTTCCGGCTTCTAAAAGAGACCGGCCTTCCTCTATAAGCCTACGGAAAGACCATGTCCCTTCCTGGTGATCCGCAAGATCCATATTTATCTTCTGAACTCCCTCACCCTGGTCTTGGGTCGCCTCGTCTACCAGGTCCTTAGTTTTCGAGGAAAAAAATACTGCAGTTGCCCCGGAACGCATGAGGAGGTTTTTAATGTCCTCATGCGTCAGTTCTCTTTCAATGGGAACAAAGATGCCCGTCCCGCAGCAAACAGCGAAGTAAGAGAGTACCCATTCATAGCGGTTTTCCGCAACGATAGCAATCTTCTGGCCACCGAAGCCTCTGTTCAGAAGGGCGGTGCCAAGACCGTTCATGTCGCTTAACATCTGTATGTATGAAACCGGTTGATATTCTCCGCCGGGTTTATCCTTAATTAAAAAAGCCGCTCTATCTCCGAAAAGTTCAGCACTGCTATGGATCAATTCTCTCAAATCTCTTATCCTGCGGACTTCGTATAGAGCATCCTTATATTTCTTTTTATTCATACTTGATATGCCTCTTTACTATCTTGATTCCCTGTCGATCCGACTCTGACTTGTTACGCTTTATAATGCGATAGTATATCATCTTGACAAGCTTTGAGCAATCATATTTAATAGTAGGATAGCAACATGTAAAACTTGCCTGTCCGATTTGTTTTTATATGGAATGAATATTGAGGTGCAAAGAATGGATAAAAAGAAGCGTACCGGTAACCTATTCCTGCTGTTGACTGCCCTGATCTGGGGTTTGGCCTTCGTGGCGCAACGTGTTGGAATGGATTATGTAGGCCCTCTCACTTTTACAGCCATTCGGTTTTGGTTGGGTGCGTCTGTGCTTTTGCCCATCTTATACATCATGAACAAAAAAGAAGCTCAAGCGTTGAAAGACAATACGGGAGAAACCCCTCCCCTGACGCCTGAGCAAAAATCCAAAAATAGAAAGTCTCTGATGATTGCCGGAGGGACCTGCGGTACCGTCCTCTTTGTTGCCTCCATTCTACAGCAGTACGGTCTGGTGTTCACTACGGCGGGAAAAACCGGATTTATCACCGCCCTCTACATAGTACTGGTGCCGGTAGCCGGTCTGTTTCTCAAGCAACGTCCGGGTATCCAGTGCTGGATCGGGGTGGCGATCGGCACAGCAGGGCTTTACTTTCTCACGATCACGGAGTCCTTTACAATTGCATGGGGGGATTTTGTAGTTTTGATCGGAGCATTTTTCTGGGCTGCACATGTTCTGTCCATCGATCATTTCAATCCCTACGTAAATAGCATCAAGTTAGCTCTCGCACAATTTATCGTCTGTGCATCCTGGAGCACCATCGGGATGCTTATATTCGAAAGGCCTACACTGGATGCCATTCTGGGAGGAGCGGTCCCCATTTTATATGCAGGCATCCTTTCCTGTGGAGGAGGATTTACCTTCCAGATCCTCGGCCAGAAGCACACATCACCTACAGTGGCATCGCTCATTCTCAGCATGGAAGCTGTTTTCGGAGCGGTCTTCGGTTTCCTTATACTGACGGAAATCATGTCAGGCAGAGAACTGGCAGGCTGCATCCTCATGTTCGCCGCTGTTATCATATCGCAGTTGCCGGAAAAGAAAAAGCAGATCGATCAGGAAACACTCTGATCCTTGTTTACATACTGTTATTGGAATTATCTTCAATAAATATTTTACCGAAAGGATGTGATTCTGCTTGGAAACACAAAAACGTGAGTACAGCTTGTTCACAGCGGTGGCTATGATCGTTGGTATCGTCATTGGGTCCGGTATTTTCTTCAAGTCGGACGATATGTTGGCATACACCGGCGGTAATGTAGGCCTGGCGGTCCTGATTTTCTGTATCGCCTCTTTCACAATCATCTTTGGGAGCCTCTGCTTCAGCCAATTGGCTGCAAGAACAGACAAGCCCGGTGGACCGATCACCTATTACAATGAATTTATCGGTACCCGTTGGGCTGTCATGTTTGGTTGGTTCCAGACGTTTGTGTATTACCCCACTCTTACTGTGATCCTCTCCTGGGTAACGGGCATCTATTTCTGCTCGCTATTCGGACTGGATTGGGGATTCAACGGATGGATGGCCGTAGGCTTTGCCTGGTTCCTGATCTGCTATGGTTTCAATATCGCTTCGGCTAAGGCCGGAGGACTCTTCCAGGAAATTTCCGTAATCATTAAACTCATACCTTTATTCGTTGTTGCCCTCGGCGGCATCTTTCTGGGAGATCCTATCAGCGTAGTTATGAATCCGTCACCCGAAGCCATTGAAGCAACCAAGACGCTTGCCTGGGTCGCAGCCATCGGCCCCGTTGCCTTCTCCTTTGATGGATGGGTAGTCTCTATGGCCGTTGCTCATGAGGTAAAAGACTCAAAACGGAATATGCCCCGCGCTCTGGTAGCTGCTCCACTATGCATACTTATCGCCTACCTCCTGTACTTCCTGGGAATCTGTGGCTATATCGGCCCGGATCAGGTAATGGAAATGGGTGATGCCAGTGTTACTCTGATTGCGGAAAATCTGATGGGAACTACATTTGCAACATTGATTACCGCTTTCGTTACCATTTCCGTAATGGGAACCACAAACGGAGTTATCCTGGGAAGCATTCGGCTGCCTTACTCCCTGGCTCTCAGAAACGCCCTTCCCGGTTCAGAAAGCTTAAAGAAGCTGAATCCCAACAGCAAAATGCCTGTAAATTCGGCTGTTTTTGCTATGGCAGTGTGTCTGATCTGGTGGGTGGTCCATTTTCTGCAGAATCAGTATGCATGGCTGGTCAACGGGGATGTGTCTGAAATCGCCATCGCTATGAGCTATCTTCTTTACGTTCCTCTCTACCTGGTGCTGTTTAACATGTGGAGAAAAAGAGAGATAACGACACTGCGTTATGGAATCATCTATCCCATTTTGGCAACCTGCGGTTCCCTGTTTGTTCTGATCGGGAGCATGGCGAATCCACAGTTCAAATTCTTTATCGTCATTAACCTGATACCCTTGATTCTGGGTTATCTCTATGGCAAGAATGCCTATACAACAATCGACTATAATTAGACACAGAGTATTTTAGGACAGAGCCCCTTGACTAAGAATCACAGGGGCTCTGTTTTTGTCTTCTTCAGCAGAAATGATACCTGCCATTGCTGCCTTGATGCCGTTCGATATTGACCCTTTATCGTTTCCTTGTTCTCATCTATGGTCCCCGAAAGCTCTACTGTAACAGGGTCTCCGTGGAGGCTGCCTCCCTTATAATAAAGCTGAAACTCACCGCTATGGGCATCCAGCTTTCCTTCTGCATGATAGGCCGTGAATTTGTCTCTATGACTAAGACAGAGATCTTCTTCCTGTACTTGCTCTATCACTGTTGCAGTTATCAAATTCCGTGCATCGATGGATTGGATATCAATCTGGAAGATCTCATCTTCGATATACTCTTTCATCTTATCAATGAAAAGGACTCCCCTCCATGTTCCTGTCGCCTGTATATTCTCCATTCCACACCTTTCATTTGTGTTGCTAAACAATTCAACTCTCTTTCGGACCCGCTGGATTGCATTTATTATAGCATTGTTTAATGCTTTTGAGGACTTATTTATCTGATCCTCTTGAGGCTTTGCTCCTCGTTAATATTCGCGTTATGATTCTGACATCAGGAGTAATCAACATGGTTAACATTCAACAACAATTGGGTTCCCGCCTGCGTACTTTTCGTTTGATCCGTGAATACAGCATCGAGGAGTTGGCTCATAAGGCCGGTTTGAATCCGGCTCATCTGGGCAAGATCGAGCGGGGAGAGCGCAACTTTACCATCCAGAGTCTGGACAGGATCGTCAAAGCTCTGGGTATATCTTATGCTGCCCTCTTTAGCTTCGAGGATAAAATCCCGCCCGTTGAGAACCCTACAATTCTAAAGACCGTCTCATATCTTACAGAAATGACAGCCAAGGAGCAGGAGCATATCTACAAAACGGTTCAGATGCTATCAAGCAAAAAATAATCCCAGCCACGGGGACCCAGCCACGGGGACAGACCCCG
>DCUA01000009.1:0-1548 GCA_002329675.1 Firmicutes bacterium UBA1426
GGATCCCTTCCTCAAGCAAACGCTTAACCCCTTTGCCAAAGTTCACTTCACCTGCTGCTTCACTGAGTTCGGGTTCTTCGCTGCCGGTAAAATCAATGTATCCGCCTTTTCGGGCAAGGTCCAGACCTTGTTCGAAAAGATGAGGATTCCGATTGATGTGAGTGGGCAGGAATTGTGTAATGGGGATCTCCGTTTCTTCGATAGCCCGGAAGATGTAATCAATGCCTCGCTCTCCGTCGCCCAGATGAATATCGAGGATCCCCGCTTTGCCGGAGAGCATTCCGCCTACACGGGCATCTGCCGCAGTTCGAACAAACTCATCAAAAGTGGGCTGAGAGGATCTGTGATCCGATAGGGCAATTTCGCCTACACCGATGATTTTATCGATTGCAAGCAGGTCTTCCATGATGCTGCCGGTCAAAGTTCTGACAGGTATCTGATAGGAGCCGGTATAGATATATGCACTGATACCTTCTTCTTCAAGCCCTTTTGCTTTTGCCAGCAGGGACATCATGTTCCGTGTAACGCCGTCTGTTCCCAGGCATCCCACCGCGGTTGTGATTCCCGCACATGTGAGATCTGTCAGCATGATTTCCGGTGTTCTGGTTTTGTAACCGCCTTCTCCGCCGCCTCCCAACATATGAACATGAGAGTCGATGAAGCCGGGTACTGCAATTTTTCCCTCACCGTCGATGACGTTCACCTGAATGCTATTATGAAAATCCGCTGAAATATCACTGCCGATGAAAGCGATCTTTTCCCCGATCAGTAGGATATCCTGTGCCCCTCTGAACTCTGGACCGTATACTTTTATGTTTTTAATGATTGTTATCATGTAAGTCACCCCTAAGTGGATCTTCTCCGTTAAGTGTTTTTAATAGTTTACTGGAAATTGACCAGTACTGCAATGATCACTACTGCGCTGCCGATGACAAAGAAGAAAGCCTGCATCTTGATTTGGAATTTCGCCCATTTCATCCAGTCAACTCTCGCAACGCCAAGCACACCGATAAGGCTTGCAGAGACAGGTGTAAAGGCATCTACGAAACCGGCTCCCAGCTGGTATGCCAGAACGGCTACTTGCCTTGATACGCCCACGATGTCCGCAAGAGGAGCCATGATAGGCATAGTCAGTGCTGCCTGACCCGAATTGGATGTGACCACGAGATTGAACAGGCTCTGGAAGATGTACATGAACCACGCTGCGATCGCTGCAGGCACTCCCTGAAGCGCATTGCCAATTCCGTGAAGGATCGTGTTCAGGGTAGAGGCTACTGTTGCATCGGCTCCGCCCAGAACCAGCAAGATCCCTTTTGCCATACCGACTACAACTGCTGTTCCTGCCAGATCGGCTACACCTCTTTGGAAGGAAGAAGCCATTTCGTTGATGGTCATTCCGTTGAGCTTGAATATCACTGCAATTATACCGGCCACGAGGCCCATTACGAAGAATTGGGAAGCAATTTCAGGAATATAGTATGCTTTCTTTGTAACGCCCCAAATGATCCAGATGAGTACAGCCAGCATCTCAAGGAGGATCAGTTTATC
>DCUA01000009.1:1562-5074 GCA_002329675.1 Firmicutes bacterium UBA1426
TGAGGATTTTTGCGGACTTTCTCTCCGTAGTACATCATGTAACCTGCTGCAGCTGCTGTAACAACGAACCAGACCACCAGACGGAAGGATGCTCCCGACAATACAGGAATTCCGGAGATGCCCTGTGCAATGGCAACGCTGAAGGGGCTCATCCAGGAAGTGGCATTACCTACCTGTGAAGCTACAAATGTCACAGTGACCGCGACGATGGAGTCATATCCCAATGCGATGACAAAGGGTACCATGATCATTGCAAAGGGGATGACCTCCTCGGACATCCCGAAGGTGGCACCACCCAATGAGAAGAGGAAGAACAAAAGGGGCAGGGCCAGTCTCTCAAGTCCTTTTGTCTTTCTGATAAAGGCATAGATACCCGCATCGATGGCTCCGGTTCTCATGATGATGCCGAAGGAACCGCCCACTACCAGTATAAGGGCGACGATCCCGACAGCTGAGCCGTATTTGCTGCCGGTAACCAGACCTTCAAAGATATAGTTCAATACGCCGAAACCATAGAAATCATCTGTACCCCAAATCGTGGCTACATTATGCAGTTTCTTGCCGGTATCGAATACAGAATCCCCGTAGAGATCGTATAGAACCGGCTCTGACAACCCCAGAGAGTCCAGTTGTCCCTGATCCCATGATGCAGGGTCGCTGCTGAGGAACTCATTCAAAGCTTCCTGATCAACACCGAGTTCTTCGAGAGTTGCTGAGTCATTTGACAGCTTTCCTAATTCTGTTGACAGACTTTCCTCGTCAAGCTCATAGCTATAGCGGAACGTATCTGCCATCAGTACAGTTCTTGTTTTCGTCTCCCCGTTGGAATCCACGTACTCTACATCGTGGGTGCTGAAAAGCCCTGCGGGAATGATCAGGGTCAACAACCAGCAGAAAATAACGACAAAGAAAATGATTGCATATGTGTGAGGTGTCTGGAATCTGGTAAAGCCCTCACTTATTCTTTCCAAGCCTTTTTCCGGTTTTTTATCCGATGACATTTTCAATCCTCCTTTATTAAGATAGTATCCCATCGGTATGGGTAAAAAATAGAAATGCATATAATAATTCTATTAGCATAAATGATGCCAACAGGAGAATTAAACGATGAATGGCTGCAGCCCTTGCCATTACCCTTACTCCAAAACAGGAACGCACAGATCGAATTACCCGACTAATATATAATGGGCATAATCGGTGGTATTAATACACCCGATCATGCCCATTGTTCACGACTATCCTGTATGATGTTACCTGCTTCGATATTCTTCCCTGAGGTTTCTGAGGTATTGATGTCCTGCCGGCGTGAGCCTCATTCCTACGGGGCCCGCTTTCTTGAAAATCAATCCCGCTTCCTTTAAGACATCCGTTCTTCTCCGGATCCGGTCTTCGCTCATATAGGGGAACTGCTCCACAAGCAGGTCGGCAATACATTTTCTGCTGGCAGCCTTTCCTGTTGCGCAGGTGTCGTAGATCGCCCTGATTATGGCGTTGAATTCGTCAGGGTTTCCTTTTTGATAAAGGAGGGAGGTGAATGTATTGCTCGATTTCTTTTCTGCTGCAGGCATTTCAAAGAAGTCCTTGGGGATGTCCTTCGCTTCCACCTTGCCGTCAGTGGATATGACAGAAAAGTATTCTATTATATTGGCCAACTCCCGGACGTTGCCGTGCCATGGACTGGAATACAGAATATCCATGACCTCATCTGATATGATCAGATCAGGCCTTCCATTTATTCTCTTGAAATAATCCACCAACTCCTCAAGGTCGGAGATGTGATCCCGGAGAGGCGGGATCTCCAGATACAGCTTCCTAAGACGGTAGTACAGATCTTCCCGAAAAAGCTTCTTCTGACACATCAGTGCCAGGTTTTTGTTTGTCGCAGCCAGGACCCTCACATTGACAGGAATAATTTCCGAGCCGCCGACTCTGCGAATTTCTTTTTCCTGCAGCACCCGAAGCAGCCTGGCCTGGATGCGAAGTGAGACATCTCCGATCTCATCCAGAAAGATAGTGCCTTCGTTGGCCTGCTCAAACAGACCGATCCTCCCGCCTTTACTGGCGCCGGTAAAGGCGCCTTCCTCATATCCAAACAGCTCGCTTTCTGCCAGTTCTTCCGAAAGCGCACTGAAATTGACAGCCAGAAAAGGTCCGTCTTTTCGAGGAGAACTATTGTGGATCGCGCTTGCAAACAATTCTTTTCCCACACCGCTTTCGCCGCTGATCAAAATACTGGAATCGGCCCCTGCAAGCTTGATTGCCGTCTCTTTCGTATGCTTCATTATGTCGGAGGAACCGATGATGTTTTCAAAGCGGTACTTACCTACAAAGCCCTTTTTGATGAGGTTCTGTCTAAGCTTTTTTTCCAGGTCGATAGTATCTCTCACGCTTTTCAGAGTGCAGACAGTTGAGTTGATTTTCGGGATCCGGAATTTATTGATGATTACTTCTGTTTCATAAATTTTGTGTATTTCATCGGTCATTGCTTCAGGGGAGAGGAGGAAATCACAGACGCTTTTGTCCCTGAAAAGCTGATCGATGTTCAGCCCGATGGCATACGAACTCTTGATACCAAGGAGTTTACTGCTTTTTTCGTTGAAGACTGTTATCGTTCCGTTGTCTGAGAAGGCTATGATCCCATCGTTGACCTGGTTNNACCAGGTACTGGTTCATGTTTGCCGACTCTTCGATGGAATCATGAAGTTGTTTATTCAGGCGAATGATCGTCTCCATGTATTTAGCTGAGACAAGGCGGGACTTTTCATCCAGCAATCCTAGTACACTCAGGATTTCTATGATCGTAGTGATGTCAATCAGCCTGGCTTTGATATCGATGACAGTTGTTATGTGCCTGGGTACCAGCTTGGTTTCGCCCGGCGTTACGGCGATCCTGGGTTTTCCGCTGTATTCGTAACCAGGGGCATAGGGTATGTAGTTCAGGTAATCAATGCCGATTTCACAGAGAAGCTTCCCGATCTCTATGGCATTCTCCAGTTCGTCGTTGACGACCAGGACGTCGGTCCCTTTTGGGATATGAAACAATTCGTCGATGTTCTCCAGATTGAGGGACCTGTTGGCAACGATAACAGGAGCATTTTCATCAAAAAAGCCCTCGGCTTCTTCCGCCATCATCTTCGAGCTCAATACGATGAGATCTGCATGCACGATGCCATCGATCCCCGATTCAGTAGCATAGCCCTCAACTTTCATATATCCGTCCAGCAATGAGGTCAGCTGGCTGCAAAGAACTCTCTTTGTGGCTTCGGACGCCGTAATCAGAGCTAAGACTTTTTCATCACTCATGGCTTTCCTCCAGTATCGCATCCCTGTCCATAATCTTTATTCTATCATTATAAGAGCAACGGATTTACATGTCAAAAAAGGAGAGAATTTGCTACATTGGGCACGGCAAGGCAGGTATGCCCCTCGGAAACCGCCGTTTTTATATAAGAAAACGGTAATCGGTTTCACGGTTTCTACGGGGCATACCTGCCTTGCCGTGCCCAATGTAG
>DCUA01000177.1 GCA_002329675.1 Firmicutes bacterium UBA1426
AGCTCTCGAATATCTTGTGGCGCATGTCTACAGCGAGCTGGACCTGATTACGAAGAACGCGGAGACAGACGCGGATATCATTGAAATCCTGCGTGGTACGAATCCGCAGATGGCCGGTATGGAAGATAACCGGGATGCCGCTGCAAAGGTCGAGGAATATCTTGAAATGCAGTCCATGAAGAAGCTTCCGACTTCGATGGACGACATCCAGACGCGGTACCAGAAGATTCCGTACGGCTGGAAGGAGATCGACATTGCTGCGGTTGTGGCGCTTCTGATCTATCAGCAGAAGGTCACGATCAAATATGGCGGCGCGCAGATTCGTCCGGATAATCCGAAACTTCCGGATATGCTCCGCAAGAAGACAGAACGCGGCAAGGCAATGATCTCCATGAAGCAGTCTGCCTCCGCACAGAAAATGAAGGCTGCAAAAGAAATCATGCGGGAGTACTTCGACATCATGGATGTCCCGGATGACCAGGATGCTCTTGTGAAGCTGATTCTGGAAAAGTTCGCAGCTCAGAAGCAGCATTATGAAGAACTGAACAGCCGCTACACGGGCCACAAATATCCGGATCACGATAAGGTGACTGCGGCCATAAAGCTGATGGACGATGTTCTCTCGCAGCAGAAGGACGATATTGCCCTGATTGACCGGCTTGTGGCGGACGAGACAGATCTGTTTGACAGCAAAGATGATATGCAGCCGGTCGAGGCATTCTTCAAGAATCAGGTCACGGTATTTGATGCAGCTGTGAAAATGGAGTCCGATCTGCGGAACGATCTGCCGTATATCCAGAAGGATGAAGAGACCAATACCGCGCTGAACCAGATCCGGAAGATTACGATGGTGAACGGCAGTAATCCGGCTGTTTATAAGAAGATCCCGGAGCTTAACGCTCTGATGGACAAGGTTCGCGCCGGACATAACAAGCTGCTCGAAGAAAAGCGAAAAGAGCTTCTGGAAATTGTACGTCAGTGTCTTGCCGAGATTCATCAGGCTGGCGGTGATGGCAGCGAGTTTAAGAATGCCATTGAGAAGGCAGACAATTACTTCACACAGATGAAGGATCAGATCGCCACAACGAAGACTATTGTTCTGCTCGATGGTATGACCACACAGATGTGGAATTATAAGGATGATACAGTGGCAGCTATTGAATTAGAAAAGACACCGGAGCCGATAACGCCGACGAAGCCGGATCAGCCGAAGAAGCACATCAAGAATGTGTACCGGCAGGCGATCTTCAAGCAGGCGACACTGGAAAGTCAGGCCGACGTGGATGCCTATGTGGAGAGAATGCGCTCCTATCTGACTGCCCTCTTGAAGGACAGTGATGGAATCAAATTAAACTGACGAAAGGATCCTTTCATGGATAAGAATACGATAAAAAAATATGCTGTCTGGGCAAGAAATGAACTTATTGAGCGTGTTTCTCAAAAGGCGGATCAATATGAAATCAGCGCTGATGCCGATCCAAACGCGGACGCGGCGCACGGTATCCTTCTGACTCCTTTGGAGAAGAAGCAGCGTGTTTCCCTGCTTACTAAGGTGAAGGATAAAGGCATGGATCAGGTCATTGAGGAAGTGGCGTATACCTGGTTCAACCGCTTTGCTGCATTACGCTTCATGGAAGTGAATAACTATCTCCCTTCCAAAGTGCGGGTATTCACAGATAACGAGGGAGCATTCAAGCCGGAGATTCTTGCAGAGGCAATACATCTGGAGATGGAAGGGCTCGATATGGAAAGAGTTTATGCCCTGAAAGATGCCAACGACGATGACGCTCTCTTCAAGTATCTCATCATCACGCAGTGCAATGCGCTCTCGAGCGTTCTGCCCGGAATGTTCCAGAAGATCGCGGATTATACCGAGCTTCTGTTCCCGGATAATCTGCTGCGGAAAGGTTCTGTAATAGAACGCATGATTTCTGATATTCCTGAGAAAGACTGGAATGTGGAAGAAGGCGGACAGATAGAGATCATCGGATGGCTGTATCAGTACTACATTTCTGAAAAACACGAGGCTGTTGTAAATGCTATCGGGAAAAAGACGGTCGAAAAGGAAGATATACCGGCAGCAACTGAACTTTTCACACCAGATTGGGTTGTTCGCTATATCATTGATAATTCTGTGGGCAGATACTGGATTGAACGGAATCCGAACAGCAATTTGAAAAATAAACTGGAATATTTTGTCGCGCCGAAAGGCGGCGTTATTCCGGTCGTGGATGAAAAGATAATGCCTCAGCAGCTCACCGTATTTGATCCCTGTATGGGCAGCGCCCACTTCGGGGTTTATGCCTTTGATGTTCTCGAAAAAATCTACGCCGAATATGGATATACGGAACGTGAAGCGACAGCGTCCATTGTGGAGAATAATCTGTTCGGACTTGACATTGATGAACGTGCAGCACAGCTTGCAAGCTTCGCCATCATGATGAAGGCGATGCAGTATGACAAGCGTTTCCTGAAACGTGGTATTCAGCCGCATTTCTATGAAATCAAGGAAAGCAATCATGTAGATCCGTTTACAGTGGATTATTTCGCAAATGGGAACGGCAAGCTGAAGCACGATATTCAGTCGATCATTAATGATACAAGAGACGCAAAAGAATATGGCTCTATTATTCAGATAAATCCTGTGGATTTTGACGCACTTTTCGCCAGATTTGATGAGATCAGAAACGACATCAGCCTGAGCCAGATTGATGCTTTAGACACATTGTTGCCACTTGTTCGGGAAGCAAAGATGTTGTCGGATAAGTATGCGGTCGTGGCGACAAATCCCCCGTATTTGAACAAGTTAGATTCAGCATTAAAAACGTATGTGAATGACAATTATAAAGATTACTCAAGCGATGTTTTCAGCGTGTTTATTTATAGAAATTTTGGATTTTGTAAGCAAAATGGATATTCAGGTTTCATGACTCCTAATGTGTGGATGTTTATTTCATCATACAAAAAATTGAGAGAGTTCATTATCAATTCAAAATCCATGACTGTTTGCGCCCAATTGGCAAAAGGCGCTTTCTTCAAGGAAGCAACTGTGGATATAACTATTTTTGTCCTTCAAAACGCGTTTGGCAAAGCTGGAACATATATTCGTCTTGAAAAATTCAAGGGAGATATGGACGTTCAGAACAAGAAGCTGCTTGAAGCAATTAATGGAAATAATAGCTATACATATGAAAGAAAGCTTAGTGACTTTACTCGCATCGAAGGAATGCCGTTTGCATATTGGATAAGTGATAGATTCGCTTATGTTTTTGAAACAGCAAAGCCTTTGTCAAAAGTTGCCCCTCCTAAACAAGGATTGGCAACAGCAGACAATAATCGGTTCTTGAGACTATGGTACGAATTACCGAATTCAAGCATTGGTTATGGGATGAATAGCTGTGAAGAAGCGAAAAAAAGTGGGTTCAAATGGTTTCCGTACAATAAAGGAGGGGCTTTCAGAAGATGGTACGGGAATAGAGATTATGTCGTCAATTGGTGGGATGATGGATATGAAATTAGAAACTTTAAAGATGATAAGGGAAAAGTTAGATCGAGACCACAAAATACGGCATATTACTTTAAGCCTTCAATCACATGGTCAGATCTTACAAGTGCAAGTTTCTCCGGAAGATATTGTGAAGGAGGCTTTATCTTTGACATAAAAGGGTCAAGCGGTTTTCCTTCAAAAGAAGATCATCTTTATTTACTTGGATTGTTAAATTCGAAGATATCTCAAGAATGCATATCTGTACTTAATCCGACGATAAGCACTCAAGTTGGAGATATGTCGCGGATACCAGTTTTTATTGATAATGGTAAAAAAGAGGCTATTAGTGAATTGGTTAGAGAGTGCGTTGCTATTAGTAAAAATGACTGGGATTCGTTTGAAACATCATGGGATTTTAGAAGGCATCCTCTTGTTGGCAATTTTAAGACAGTGCGTGCTGCATTTTCTTCTTGGAGTGAGTTGTGTGAAAATCGGTTCAAAAGTTTGCTAAGGAATGAAGAAAAAATAAATGAATTGTTCATTGAAATATATGGAGTTGAGAACGAAATAACTCCTGAAGTGAATACGGAAAATATCACGGTTCATATCGCAGATTTAAAGCGAGAAATCATAAGTCTTATTTCCTATGCTGTAGGCTGTATGTTTGGTCGCTATTCTCTTGATGCTGATGGTCTTGCTTATACGGGTGCCGTTTGGGATGCCACAAAATATAGGAAATTTATACCAGATAAAGATGCCATTATCCCTATTACTGATGACGAGTATTTTGCGGATGATATTGTAGGACGTTTTGTAGAGTTTGTTAAAACCGTTTATGGAGAAGAAACTCTTGAGGAAAATCTGCAGTTTATCGCAGATGCGCTAAATGAGAGAGGATTGACTTCACGAGAGGTTATAAGAAATTATTTCCTAAATGATTTCTATAATGACCATTGCAGCACATATTCAGTTACCGGTTCAGGGAAGCGCCCAATTTACTGGCTCTTTGACTCTGGCAAAAAGAATGGCTTCAAGTGCCTTGTGTATATGCATCGTTATCACCCAGACACAATTGCCCGCATCCGGACGGATTATGTCCACGAGCAGCAGGCACGTTATCGCACGGCAATTTCTGGTCTGGAGCGTCAGATTAACGGTGCTTCGACATCAGAGCGGGTTCATCTGAATAAGCAGCTCACAAAGCTTCGTGATCAGGCGGAGGAAACTCGTCTATACGAGGAAAAGATCCACCATCTT
>DCUA01000148.1:0-1068 GCA_002329675.1 Firmicutes bacterium UBA1426
ATACATAAACATTACGGCTAATATGCGTTTTTTTAATGTAGAATGATAGTTATATGTTAGACCGATGAGAGTTACCAAGTTACTGATCATGAGTATAATCGGTATATTAACCAAAAGATATATTGTTGACATTAATAAAAAGAACCCGAAATATGATAGTAACTCTGTTCTTCGAGTGGACTTCCTTGTCTCAAAAAAGACCGTCATAAATTTATAAATTGTGTATGTCCCAAAAATATCGGTAATAATGAAAACCCACTCATACAAACTGAGATGCATTATTTCACACCTTCTCTTTCATATTGAATTTGTAATGCTCGTGCTGCTTTTCTTCTGGACTGGCTAATGGGGAGAATCACATTGTTAGACATAGTGACCTCTTCATACGAGAATTTCGCTACATACAGATAATTAACGATATAGGATTTATGAATGTGGATGAAATAGTACTTGGACACCTGAGTAAACACATTACTGAGTTTTCCATAGAATAGTTCCTCTCCGTCCACAGTGACCATTTTAACTTGTCTGTTAATGCTTTCAAAATAGAGAATATCTTTTACCGCTACTCGATAGGTTTCCTGACCCTTTTTATAAGTAAAAGTCCCGCCGAGCCTGTCCGTCAGTTTCATGGCCAGGCGTAGATCCTTTATAATTTCATCTGCTTTTATCGGTTTCGGCAGGAAATGCATAGGCCTGACTTCGAAGAGATCTAAATAGTAGCCCTCTTTTCCGGATATGTACACGATCTGCATGAGTTGATTGTCCATATCCTCCCGGATCCTTCTTCCTACTTCGATCCCGTTTAACAACTTCAACTCGATATCTAAAAAGAGTAAATCGAAAGTTTCTCCACTTTTGAGAAATCTACATAGTTCTTCTCCTGAATAAAATATCTGGATTTCAACCGATAGACTGTGCTCCGCAGAGTAGTTCATGATTATTGTTTCAATTTGTGAACAAATAACGGATTCATCATCACATATAGCAATTCTAAACACGCACCATATCCTCCTACGCATGCCTCCATAACCGGTAAAATCATTTTTTATATATAAAGCGTTGTGG
>DCUA01000148.1:1108-6105 GCA_002329675.1 Firmicutes bacterium UBA1426
CGTTGTGGAAAGAAGGTTCGCATTGGTTAAAGGCGATGGACTAGTTGATCATTTTATGGCGGTTGCGCCGTATTTAAAGGATGTCTACGGGAAAGACCTGATCGTATGGGTATCTGATACGGATGATTTGCTTGGTTACTTTCCCGGTCATAAGATGGACATCGGATCTGATGGAATATTGGGGCAGGATGACCCTATGCGCGTGGCGATGAGAAACAGGGAAGTCGTGCGCTGCGAGGAGATGGTAGGAACTCTGAATACGGTACTGAAAAGCTACAGCACCCCGATATTCGACGATAACCAAAAAGTTAGTGGCTGTATTTCAATCGGCATAAGTCTCGACCTGGAGAAAAAAGTAGTAAACGTTGCCAGCGAAATAAACGAAGCAGTAAACAACATCGAGAGCTTTGTCAAGGACCTTGCTGCTTTGGCCGAAAACATCAGAGACTGCGAAAAGAAGCTCAGAGATAATATCGATGCAGTAAATGAGCAGACTGAAAAAATCGGTAAGGTATTGGCTTATACCAGAAAAATTGCCATGCAGACAAATCTGCTGGGTATCAACGCCGAAATCGAAGCAGCCCGTGCCGGTGAATACGGTGTGGGGTTTGGCGTAGTTGCCGACGAGATCAGAAAACTGTCTTTCGAGTCCATGGATATTGCAAAAAATATCGATACTCTGCTCATAGAGATCAAAAATGCAAATTCGGTAACGCTCAAGAGCTCTGATGTGGCTTATGCCGCGACGGAAGAACAAGTTTCCGAAACGGAAAAAGCAAAAACAAAAATTGCAGAGCTGAAAAGCCTCTCCGATGCATTAAAGGATATAGCAACAGAGCTCTAGATTAACACTTTTCTTTGTCTATTCATATACTCATATTAGTACTCCATGACACCTTTATGTTGTCACAGATCAAGTGTCGAGGGTACTGACCTGCTTTAGGTGAAGATATATAAAGGTGATGAGATATGAATAGAGATAGATGTTGTAAATGCAAGTGCGACTTTTGCAAGCCCGGGGACATTCTGGACGACATACTGGAGGCTATCCGCGGTATTGAGGAAGGTATCCAGGATATCGTATGCGGTCTTGAAGACATTTGTTGCTGCAGGATCCAGGAAGGTATAAGAGGTATCGAAAGAGGGCTGTGCAAGGTTGAGAAAAACCTGGATAAAGTCATTGATGAATTAAGAGGCGTGGAGTTCGAGTGTGATTACAGAAGCAATATGAACATCAAAGAAGGCATCTGTGATCTGAAAGATGGCGTCAGAGGTGTTCAGGAAGGCCTATGCCAGCTGAAAAACTGCTGCCTCTGTGAAGGGCTGGAGAGCGTCCAGTGCGGATTGCACGACCTTCAGGAAGGGTTATGCAATCTCGTTCGAGGAATAGAGGACCTCCGGGACGAAAATGATAGAAGAAGAAAGAATAAATGCTGCTAATTAAGTTTTAATATGCCTCCATAGACGGTATCAGCCGCTCCGGACTTCATTCGGTGCGGCTTCTTATTCAGAGCTTCAATGAATATCTTTCATTGAGTGGTTTGTTTATTCTGTACGAAATAATTAAAAAGACCCTGTGCAAGTAAGGTACTTGAAGTTTCGGCCTGATCCAGAAGCCGTGTGAAAATATCGATGTTTCTTGCGTAATCTTTCAGAAGAAAAGAGGTTGCCTCTTCAATTGTACTTCGAAGATTAACGTACAGTATGTCTCTCCATTGTTCCGCATCCCAGAAAGGATTAATGGAAGCAACAAATTCCGCCCTTTCGTCAGCATTTTCATATAGACTCACGGTGATCCGGTTTAATGCTTCCACATCGTTTTCTATTAAAGCAGTGATTAGTGAAGTAATCAACTCAATATATGTTGTAAACAACTGCAAGTAGCCATCTGCGTCGATATGGGGAAAGTATTTCTTAACAGTATTAACATATTCCTCAGGTACCTGCATCAGCCTCTCAAAAGCCTGCTCCGGGTCACCTGCCCCTGCATATCTGCTCAGCATATAGATCCTGACCCAGGTCACAAGCTCCAGCCAAAACATTCTTATTGTAAAGATATCCTCCATCTGTTCCTCTGTGATGCATGGCGTATCGGCTTCCGGTATTACATCTACGGTTCCGGATGTGATATACTGGTAAATTCCCTGGGCAAAAACATCCCCCATCCTGTTGGTATGCTCATTCAGGATATCGTATAATTCAATGTCCCTGTTCAAATCCCTTGCTGCTATTGCATTAGCCGTTTCGATAATATAATCGATATAGGAATAGAAGAGATCCCGATATCCCTCTGCGGTCCAGTATGGATTCATAGCCTCAAGGAACAACGCTCTTTCATCTACATTTTCACGAAGGCGCTGCACATTTTCTCTGACAGCATCCTCGTTCCCCTCCAATTGAGCCGAAATGAGCTGGTTGAACAGGATTGCGTACTGACTGACCATTTGAGCGTATCTCTCCGAGGCCTGTCGCCCAAAGATGATCTGCATCATTTCGCCGATGTCCAGAGTTTCAAGATACAGGCGTTCAAATTGCGCTTCCAGAGTTCCGATATCGAAATACCGGCTCGTGAGGTAAGCTCTGGTCCAGGTGGTCAGTCTTCTGTAATAGAATCTTGCGTTGAAAATGAGGTTCATTTGACTGTAAGTGATACACTGTGGATTAAAACTTGCCATTGAAAGACTCCTTTATGTAGAATTGGTTCCTGTTCTTATTAGTATATTTATATTAGTTCGGGTTTGTTACATGCTAAAAAGAGTGGCAACCATTGATTGATTATCGCCTTTAAGGATAATAAATAGAAAAAGGAGGAACAGCCATGAAAAAGCGAGCAGCATTTTTTGATGTGGACGGTACCATTTCCCGGGAAGGTCTGATCAGTGAGATGTTCCGAAAAATGATCAAATATGAACTCATTGATATAAACAAGTGGCATCGGGAAGTAGAACCGGCTTTTACAAAATGGAATAAACGCGTGGGAGACTATGACCTCTATCTGCAGAAAATGGTGGATATCTATACGGATACTGTTCAGAATACCGACCCGTTTCACATCCGGTATATTGCCCGCAAGGTGATCGAACAGAGCGGAGAACGTGTCTACACCTTTACCAGGGATCAAATAAAATGGCACAAGGATCAGGGACATTTGGCCATAGCTATTTCCGGATCTCCAATCGAATTGGTGCAGGAAATGGCTCTTAAGTACGACATGGATGATTATAAGGGAACGGTTTACGAAATCGGAGAAGATGGGGCCTATAACGGTGTGATCCATCCCATGTGGGACTCAAGGAGCAAACATGCAGCAGTGATGGAGATGGTGGAGAAACACGACCTGGATCTGGATGAAAGCTATGCCTACGGAGACACTGCCGGAGATTTTTCTATGTTACAGTTGGTCGGGCATCCCTATGCCATTAATCCCACCAGAGAGCTCATCACGAAAATCCGGCAGGACGAGCAGCTCCGCAATAAAATATCCATTATCGTTGAGCGTAAAGACGTTACGTACAAATTGGACATAGACACGATCAAACTTATCGATGCCTAAGCACAAAAACCTTCTCCCATGCCTGAATTCTCTACTGGACGAGATCCGATTTTCCATATATAGTGTTCAGTGGAAGAAAGGGCATGGATATTTTTATGGCATTATTATTTTTATATTGGGGCATGATGATCCTGGGGTATATCATCGGAGCCAAATGCAGAAATATAAAAGAAAAGCTTTCCCGGGTGGGAACGCTTCTTTTTATAGCGATTTTTTCCCTGGTATTTATCATGGGTGTTCGAATGGGGTCAAACGAAGAAGTGGTATCCAACCTGGGCTCTATTGGGGTGGATGCTTTCTTTATGACTGTTGTGATCTTAGCCGGAAGTGTTATAGCTGTCATAATAACTAGAAAATTGCTGAGGATCGATCGATATGGCGAAATCCTGCAGGCACAACCGGATCCGGAGGCTCTTGACAAGCCTCACGACCCTGGTGATGAAAAAACGGATCAGGAAGATAACAGCAAAATGATAACAATTGCGATCCTTGGTGCCGTTGTATCAGGTTTACTCTGCGGACACTTTTTTGTAGAGAAAATATTCCCTGACTATGGTTACTTTGAAACCCTGACCGGAAACGCCATGGTCGTTGGAATCTGTTTACTTCTGTTTTTCGTAGGTGTTGACTTCGGCCTGTCGGGAACCATAATCAACAGTCTGAGAAAGGCGGGATTCCGGGTTCTGGTTTTTCCCATTGTCATAGTGATCGGATCTCTCGTCGCCGCATTTCTTTGTGGACTGGTAATGCCCATTTCCCAAAAAGAGGCGCTGGCTATCGGTGCGGGTTTTGGATGGTATACCATGGCACCGATCGTGATCACGGAGCAGGGTTATGCAATAGCGGGAGCCATTTCCTTTATGCACAATATCATGCGGGAGCTTGCCGGTATCGTGCTGATCCCCTTTGTAGCGAAAAAAATCGGATATATTGAGGCTACCAGCCTTCCCGGAGTCGCTGCCATGGACATGTGCATTCCCTTGATCGAAAGGATCTGCGGTGAAAAAATCGTCATTTACTCATTTTTGGTCGGTATGCTCCAGAGCGCATTAGTACCTGTGTTGGTTCCTCTCATCATAAGCCTTTAATTGGACTATCGCGACATTCCTTAATTGTCACACTTGCATACATCGATCCAATCCATTGCATTTGCATACATAAAAAGTTCGTCGCAAGTCAGTTCAATGGTGGAATTGTTGCTCCCGGCGGCAGGAAACACCGTTTCAAACCGCTTCATGGAAATGTCACAGTAAACCTTAACTTCAGGGTTTTCAATGGCGAAGGGGCAAACGCCTCCAACCTCATGCCCGGTAAAGGCAACCACTTCCTCGGGGGAAAGCATCCGGGCCTTCATGTGAAAGAACTTTTTGAACTTACCATTGTCGATCTTTGCATCTCCCGCCGTGACCACCAGGACGCAGCCCCCGTTGTCCCGGAAAGACAG
>DCUA01000148.1:6139-6411 GCA_002329675.1 Firmicutes bacterium UBA1426
GTCCTTGTTCCATTGCTTTAAATATTCTCTGACTTTCTCAATTGCCATGTCTCTCACCTCTCCCGTATCATAGTGCATAGAGCCGATTAAAGTCAAGGGCGATCCAACAGGACGGGAACTGCTTTACGGATCTTCATGGCATTCTTTGTTACCTGACAATCGTATGCCAGCGGTAAAACCCCTTTTGCTGCCGCCTCCCGAAGGGCTTGTCCGAAAGCTGCATGGGTTTCGTCGTTTGGTTCAAAGTACCGGACATCCTGCATCTGTATCAC
>DCUA01000201.1:0-3348 GCA_002329675.1 Firmicutes bacterium UBA1426
CGTACAACTTGAAAATTTGCACAGATTCAACTCAGGATTCGAATTCTCCCGTACAACTTGAAATTCTGCAAACGGCGCTTTCCGAGGGGCACATCCCCGCCACGTTGCCATGTCTACAACTCTGTCATCTATGTATCGACTCGGCAATTATGTCTCCTGCTTCACGGGTTCCTACCTGCTTCATCCCATTGCTCATAATATCCGGTGTACGGTAGCCTTCCCGAAGGAAAACCCTGACCGCCTCCTCTACGGCATCCGCCTCCGAAGAAAGTCCAAGGCTGTATCGCAGCATCATTGCCGCCGATAAGATAGTGGCGATGGGATTTGCCATGTCTTTTCCCGTTATATCCGGTGCACTGCCGTGTATGGGTTCGTACAGACCAAAAGTTCCTTCTCCAATGCTTGCGGAAGGCAGAAGCCCGATGGACCCGGCAATCATACTTGCCTCATCAGAAAGGATATCTCCGAACATATTGCTCGTTACGATCACATCAAACTGCTTGGGATTTCGAATTAGCTGCATTGCAGCGTTATCAACATACATATGAGATAGTTCCACTTCCGGAAAGTCCTTGGCAACCTTATTTACAGTTCTTCTCCACAGGCGCGAACTCTCCAGCACGTTGGCCTTATCCACGCTGGTCAGCTTTCCGTTTCGCTTCATTGCCATCAGAAAAGCAAAGCGGGCGATCCGTTCCACTTCTCTTTCTGTATAGATTTCCACATCGTAGGCTCCGGGGCCATTTTCCGTTTCGCAAAGGCCCTTATCCCCGAAGTATATTCCCCCCGTCAGCTCCCTGACCACCATAATGTCCAATCCGCCTTCTATGATTTCCGGCTTCAGCGGACATGCATCCTCCAGTTCCGGAAATAGAAGCGCCGGCCTGAGATTTCCATAGAGCCCTAATGATTCTCGCAGGCCCAGAACCGCTTTTTCCGGTCGCTGTTCACCCGGAAGATCATCCCATTTCGGTCCCCCGACAGCACCAAACAAAACGCTGTCGCTGTCACGGCAAGCCTTTAGGGTTTCATCCGGCAGGCATTGACCGACCTCATCGATGGCACACCCTCCGGCAAGTACATGGTTAAATGTGAACCGATGACCGTAATTCTGCCCGACTTTGGCCAGGGCCTTTTCTGCTTCCCTGGTGATTTCCGGCCCGATCCCGTCTCCGGAAATTACTGCAATTTTATACTCCATTTGTCTTATTCTCCTCGTAGATCATCTTGTTGACCGCATTGACATAAGCGTGAATGCTGGCCTCGATTACGTCCGTTGAAAGGCCCCTTCCCGCGTAGGATTTCCCGTTGCTTGTGATTTTAACAAAGGCATCTCCCAGGGCATCTATCCCTTCCGAAACGGAATGGAGTTGATAATCCTCCAGCTTCAGGTTTCTGCCGACGATTTTACCTATGGCCTGGAATGCAGCATCGATGGGTCCATCTCCTCTCGCCACTTTCTCTATGGTCTTATCCTCCTTGATCACCTCTACGACTGCCGTGGAAGTAATGCTATTGCCGCTGTTGATGACGAAGCTCTTCATTTGATAGGTCCTGGGAACCTGCAGCGCTTCTTTACTCAGTAGCGCTTCAATGTCTCCGTCGTAGATCCTCTTCTTCTTGTCGGCGATTTCTTTGAATTTATTAAAAGCACGCTCTAATGCTTCCTCAGTGAGATCAAAGCCCAGTTCTTTTGCTTTGCTCCGAAGAGCATGTTTCCCGGAATGCTTCCCTAATACCATGCTGTTCTTGGTCAGGCCTACGGATTCGGGGGTCATTATTTCATAGGTTTCCTTATTTTTCAGAACGCCGTGCTGATGAATCCCGGCCTCGTGGGCAAATGCGTTTTCGCCTACAATGGCCTTGTTGGGCTGTACTTTTACACCCGTGATCGTTGTCAGCAGCTTGGATGCCCTCATGATTTCCGTTGTGATAATATTCGTTTCAGCCTTATAGATATCCCGCCGTGTCGCCAGCGCCATGACCAGCTCTTCCATTGCTGCATTTCCGGCTCTTTCCCCGATACCGTTTATGGTGGTTTCCACCTGAACAGCACCGGCTTTGATGGCCGCCAGAGAGTTTGCCACGCCCAGGCCCAGATCATTATGACAATGGACCGATATGTCCACATGATCCAATGGGGGGCATAGTTCCCGGATCTTTATTAAAAAATCATAGAATTCATCCGGTGTCGTGTACCCAACTGTGTCAGGAATGTTAATGGTGGTCGCTCCGGCTTTAATGACTTCACTGAAGATCCTTGCTAAAAATGCCGGATCGCTTCTTGTGGCGTCCTCGGCGGAAAACTCGATGTCACCGCAATATTTTTTAGCGTATTTAACCATTGCCGCCGCCTGCTCCACTACCTGATCCGGAGTCAGGTTAAGCTTGTATTCCATGTGTATGGGAGAAGTGGCTATAAAGGTGTGGATCCTGGGTTGGGCTGCCACAGATACGGCCTCCCAGGCTCTGTCAATATCTTCTTTGGTCGTCCTGGCCAAACTGGCTACGACGGATTCTTTTATCGTCTCCGCAACGGTTCTGACAGATGTAAAATCTCCCGGTGAGGAGATGGCAAAGCCGGCCTCAATGATATCCACCTGCATCCTCTCCAGTTGTTTTGCCATTTGAACCTTTTCCTTCAGGTTCATGCTGCAGCCCGGCGACTGCTCTCCGTCTCTCAGAGTGGTATCGAAGATCTTGATTTTCTTGTTCATTTTGCGCCTCCGTTTCTAATGTGGGAAAGGTATCGCACACCTTTCCGGCATTTTTTGATCTCCGGGAATAAAAAATCCCCGGAGTCCTTGACTCCAGGGACGATAATACTACCGCGGTACCACCCTGTTTACCGGAAGTTCCGGTCTCTCTGCAGGTTCTAACAAACCCTGGGCATATAACGGTGCCTACCGCCATTCCTTAATTACTCTTTTCCATACAGCTTTCGGGGATGGTGCTCGGGAGCGAGAATGAGGGACACTATGGTACCGGCTTTCCAGCAGCCGCCGGCTCTCTGTAACGCATTCTATGTCAATCAAAACTCCGTCATGGCATTTAATTTTTTGTATATTGCTAACAGTATATGAGAGGATTTTTTGTTTGTCAACCACTTTTTCAATGTCAAAATAAACTTAACCTTCTTCAGTGGAGACAGGGGTAATCTTTCTCACTCGCTTCTCAAGGTTGGGTCTGGTCAGCCATACTTGCGTTCCGCAGGTAAGGCACTTCAGGCGAAAATCCATCCCGGCCCGCATGACCTCGAAGGCTTTGCCACCGCAGGGATGGGGCTTCTTCAGTTCAAGAATATCACCAACATTGATTTTCAAAGCCATTGTATTACTCCATCAGCCA
>DCUA01000201.1:3389-4873 GCA_002329675.1 Firmicutes bacterium UBA1426
ATTAACGGATGACGTCAATACCCATATAGGGACGCAGTGCTTCCGGCACGATCACGGAACCGTCCTCCTGCTGATAGTTCTCTAATATGGCCGCTGTAGTCCTTCCCACAGCCAGCCCGGAACCGTTTAATGTGTGTACGAATTCCGTTTTGCTTCCTGCTTCCCTGCGGAAACGGATATTGGCCCGTCTGGCCTGATAGCTCTCAAAGTTGCTGCAGGATGAGATTTCCACGTATCTGCCATAGCTGGGCATCCACACTTCAATGTCATAAGTCATAGCAGAACTGAACCCGAGATCTCCGGTACATAGCCTGACAACACGATAAGGAATTTCTAACCTCTTCAGAACTTCCTCCGCAGCAGCAGTGAGGGATTCCAGCTCCTTGTAGGAATCCTCCGGCTTACAGAATTTGACCAGTTCGACCTTGTTAAACTGGTGCTGCCGGATCAGCCCCCTCGTATCTCTGCCCGCCGAACCTGCTTCTTTGCGGAAGCATGGTGTATAAGCCGTGTAGTAGATAGGAAGCTTGTCCCCATCCAGGATCTCGTTCATCAGCAGGTTGGTCACAGGAACTTCCGCAGTTGGAATCAGGAAGAAATCTTTGGCCGGAACATGGAACATATCCTCTTCAAACTTAGGCAGCTGTCCGGTGCCGGTCATCGCATCCCTGTTGACCATAAAGGGTGGCAGGATCTCTGTGAAGCCGTGTTCCCCTGTGTGAAGGTCCAGCATGAAGTTCATTACAGAACGCTCAAGCCGGGCTCCCAGTCCTTTATAAACGGTAAATCTGGTGCCGGCGATCTTCGTTGCTCTTTCGAAATCGAGAATGTCCAGATCCCCTCCTACATCCCAGTGAGCCTTTTGTTCGAAATCCACAGATTTCGGTTCTCCCCATCTGCGCACTTCTACATTATCTTCATCACTTACACCCACAGGTACATTTTCATTGGGTGTGTTGGGGATATTAAGAAGGGCATCCTGCAGTTCTTCCTCGATCAGGCCTACCTGTGCGTCTATCTGTTTGATTTCTTCCGATAAAGCTTTCATCTCTGCCAGGAGAGCAGTGACATCCTTCCCCTCTTTCTTGAGCTTGGGGATTTCCTTTGAGTCGGCGTTCTGACGGCTCTTTTTCGCCTCAACATCAGCGAGCAGCTCCCTGCGCCTGGTATCCAGTTCTATGACTCTGGCAATACCAAAATCGCCCTGCCCTCTCGACTCGACCTTTTGCTTTACTTCTTCAAAATCCTCCCGGATCTTCTTAATGTCTAACATTTTCAATCCTCTTTTCTGCCCTTTGCGTCGGTAATCCTGTGCCTAAAACAAATTCTTTTTATAATCCGTGTAGGTTTCGATCAGATCCTCCACCTTACTCTGCATTTCTTTTTGCATATCCGATGCAAGCTGATAGTTGCCCTCTTCGAGAGCAATCTTGATTCTGGTCAACAAGGAGTTATGCCCAATCCTATCCTGCCCCAGATAGATC
>DCUA01000098.1 GCA_002329675.1 Firmicutes bacterium UBA1426
GGTGAGCAAAGCCGCGGCAACAAGTCCATTTATTCGGGATTTGCACGATTCCGGTGACATATTTCATCCCATTGGCCTTACTGCCAAAGAAGCCTATACATTCTTAAAGGAAATCCCCTTATATGAAGCCTCCGGCATTCTCTGCAGAATTCCAAATTGGTGGAAGAATAAATCAAATACCCCCCGGTTGACCCTGACCATCGGCGAAAAGCCCCCATCCCATTTGGGGTCCGATGCACTCTTGAGCTTTGATGCGCAGCTATCCCTGGGGGACGAAAAACTCACCATGGAAGAAATGAAAGGGTTGCTGGCAGAAACAGAAGGTCTGGCTTTTATCAAAGGCAAATGGGTAGAGATCAGTCACGAGAAACTTAAGGGAATCTTAAAAGCATACGAAGAAGCCGGCAAGCAGATCGACAGAAATGAGATGACTTTCCTCGAAGCTATGAAGTTGCAGTTAAACCCGTCTGCCATGGAAGCCTTTTCAAAAAGCGGCCAGGCTGGCGAGGTTACAAACGGGCAATGGCTGGGCACCGTTATCTCCGGGCTTCTGCGACCCGAGAAGCCTGACACAGTAACGGTAGGAGACCATTTCCAAGCCACCCTTAGACCCTATCAGGAAAAAGGACTTGCTTGGCTTTATTCCATGAAGGCCTTGGGCCTCGGCGCCTGCCTTGCCGACGACATGGGCCTTGGGAAGACAATACAGGTAATCGCCCTTTTGAATTTCATAAGAACGAAGAAGCAGGAGAAAACTCTGCTTGTAATTCCCGCATCATTGATTGGAAACTGGGTCAACGAAATTCAGAGGTTTGCGCCCCTTCTGAAATATTGCATTCTTCACCCTTCGGAAAACGGGGCCCCGGATATGGACGAAATACTTTACCGCACTGGAGATGCCGGCCGGTCACAGTCTCCCGACGAATATCAACTGTACATTACCACATATGGGATGCTCTCCCGATACAGCAGTCTCCTCGAGACAAAATGGGATACTGTAATCATTGACGAGGCCCAGGCAATTAAAAACCCCGGGACAAAACAGACCAAAGCGGTAAAGCAGTTGAAAGCGGATTTTAGAATCGCAATGACCGGGACTCCGGTGGAAAATCGACTTTCAGACCTATGGTCAATTTTTGATTTCCTCAATTGCGGACTACTGGGGACAGCAAAAGAATTTACCGATTTCACCAAAGGATTGAAAGAGAGCCCAACCGGATATGTTCGCCTCAAGAAGGTGATAGAACCTTTCATCCTGCGGAGGCTGAAAACCGACAAGAGCATCATCGCAGACCTGCCCGACAAAATCGAGATGAAAACTTATTCCCTGCTGTCAAAAAGACAAGCCGTGCTTTACGATTCGTTGGTCAATGACATCCGAACCAAATTAGAGTCCGCGGAAGAGGGGATCCAGCGAAAAGGCCTCATCCTATCATCTATCATGAAATTCAAACAGATTTGCAACCACCCGGATCAATATCTGGGACAGACAGTATATGCAGAGAATGAAAGCGGAAAATACGCCAGGCTCAGGGAGATATGTGAAACGATTTACGAAAAGCGGGAGAGTGTCCTCGTATTCACGCAATTCAAAGAAATCACCAGCCCATTAAAGGATTTTCTGGAATCGGTATTCTTCCATGAAGGTCTAGTGATCCACGGAGGGACCCCGGTTGCGAAAAGAAGGCAAATCGTAGAAAGATTTCAAAGTGACGATGAATACATTCCTTTTCTCGTGCTGTCGATTAAGGCGGGGGGCGTCGGCTTAAACCTGACAAAGGCAAATCATGTGATTCACTTTGACAGATGGTGGAATCCGGCAGTGGAAGACCAGGCCACCGACAGAGCTTTCAGAATCGGTCAACAGAAAAATGTAGTTGTTCATAAATTCATAACTAAGGGTACAATCGAAGAGAAGATCGACAAAATGATTGCGGACAAGGTACAATTAGCAAAAGACATCATTCCTGAGAAGCAGGAGAATTGGATTACGGAAATGGACAACCGCCAGCTCATGGATCTGTTTCGGTTGGAAAGGTAGAGAGGTAGAGAGGTAGAGNNTAGCATGTCGCGTTTTGGAAGTTTTAGATATTATGATAAACCCACCGCTGCAGAGGAAAAAGAAAGAAACAAAAAGGCGGCGGAAAAGCTGATCAAGAAGAATCCCGACATTTCACCGATTATCGTCAGCGGCAGAAAATTAGCATCTACCTGGTGGGGAAAAGCGTGGAACAAAAATCTTGAAAGCTACTNNACTCCGATTATTCCAATCGCATCATTCGGGGAAGAAGCTATGTTATGCGCGGTGCCGTGCTGGATCTTAAGATTGATTCCGGCAGAATAGCTGCTCTCGTTCAAGGTACCAGAAGAGCCCCCTATGAGGTTGAAATAGACATCAAGCCTTTGGACAAAGAGGTGTGGATCCAGCTGGTGAAGACTTGCGAAGGTGAAATTGAATCCCTTTCCGAACTGTTGGAGGGCAAGTTCCCCAAGGCCCTGGAAGAAATTTTTACAGCAAAGGGCAGAGGCTTATTTCCGGCACCGAAAGAAATCGCCTTCCATTGCAGCTGCCCGGACTATGCAATGATGTGCAAGCATGTTGCTGCAGTGCTTTACGGCATTGGAACGAGGCTCGATGAGAACCCCTTGCTATTTTTCCTTCTGCGCAATGTAGACGTGGATGAATTGATTTCAAAAGCCATCTCGCAAAAATCGGAAACCCTTTTGAAAAAATCCCGAAAGAAGAGTGAGAGAGTCATTGCCAGCGATGATATCTCATCTCTGTTCGGAATAGAAATGGAGGCCCCATCTTTACCCGAAGACAATCCGGACAAAAAGGCGGCGGCTCAAGACAAAGATACTGTGGCTCAAGACAACAATACTGATTTTGAGCAGAAAATTTTAAATTACTGCATGACACCGCGCACCAGGGAGGAACTAGCAGATAAATTTGGCTTCGCAACACCCAGCTACTTTAGAAAAATGTATCTTTCTCCATTGGTGGATGCGGGAAAGATTAAAATGACTTTACCGGACAAACCAAAGAGCAAATTCCAAAAGTACTATTCATAATGAATCATTGCTGCATTCAAGAGTAGAGGAAAGATCGAGATGGTGTTTGCCGAGAAATAGAATTAAAGCTATACATTGTGTTGACGGTGTAAACCGATTGCAGTATAATCAAGAAAAGGAGATGATTATATGGCTAAGATACCAACACAAATTAGAATTGATGAGGATGTAAAAAAACAGGCAACTGAGCTTTTCGGCGATCTGGGGTTGGATATCTCAAGTGCGGTTAATATTTTTTTAAGACAGTCAGTTCTAAGAGGGGGATTACCATTCGAAGTAATAATGCCCCAATATAAGCCCGAAGTGGTCGAAGCAATGAAGGAAGCAAAGAGTATTAGCAAAGATGCAACAGTGAAAGGTTACACAGATATAGAAGAAACATTTAGGGAGTTGGATAATGAATGAAGTATTAAGTTAAATGGTCTGCAAAGTTTAAGAAAAGCTATAAGCTAGCTAAGAAGCGCGGACTTGATATTTCACTTCTTAAAGATATAATACAAAAGCTACAGTGTGGAGAACGATTAGAAGAGAAACACGGAGACCATGAATTAAAAGGTGAGTATAGAGGATTCAGAGAATGCCATATTAAGCCCGACTGGTTATTAATTTATTTGATAGAAGATGAAGTGTTAACATTGACTTTAATTGATACCGGGAGCCATTCGGATTTATTCCAAATGTGAGAATGGAAACTGCCGCCACCTGCGAATAGGGACGGCCAGGT
>DCUA01000102.1 GCA_002329675.1 Firmicutes bacterium UBA1426
TTCGGCTTGAACCGGTGTTGTGTATTCCAGGCCTTTCGTTTTGGTAGCCTTCATCATTTCTTTCGATAAGTTCAGTTGATCAAATTTTGTTCTGTTCATACTCTTCCTTTACTTCCTCATAAAATAAGGAGACAGCATATAAAGCTCTCTCCGAAAATTCTTCTTTATTACCAAAGTATTGTATCACATCTTAAACTAAAAAGCAAACTGTTTTCGGTTATAATTTTCCATTTTCCCTGCGATACTGGCTCGGTGTCATACCGTACTTCTTTTTGAAATTCTTTGTAAAGTAGCTTTGGCTTTCAAATCCGGAACGCAGTGCGATTTCAACCATGCTGAGACCTGTGCTGCTCAAAAGATCCTGACTCCGCTTCAACCTTACCTCATTCAAATAGTCTGAAAATCCGACCCCCATCTCTTTCTTAAAAAGCGTGGAAAGGTAGGAATGATTTGTATGCAATTCCTCNNNGACATGCTCTCAGCAAAGTAGCTGACAATTTTGGATGTGACCTGAGAGAGTTCCTGGAAGCTATCCGCTTTGTTTATCATGTCCATATCCTCCAGTTCTCTCGATGATATTTCATAAGTTGCGTCCTGTTTCGCAAAAACACGGGAGAACATAGCACATATGCCTAATACGCGAATTTTTATAAATGGAAGGTTCCCGGACTCGATTATAGATATTTCATCCAGGAGAGAGCTAAGCGTTTTCAGAGCACTCTTGCTGTCTCCACTCTTTATATTCAGCATTAACTCGTCTTCCAGTTCATGAGGATAATCGATCTGAATGTTTTCTTCTTTGTATTTCTTGATACGCTCACCGATATCCGCTTGTTCCTTGAAGCTTTGATTGATTTTCTCATAATCTTCGTTTTTTTGTATTGAGGATAATACTGTGCTATTAAATAGTGAGGCCAGATATGACACGTCTTTAGGTGTATAGACCTTCAAATTGAATAAATACGTAGTCAATTCAGGAAATATTTCCCGGGGAAAAGATGCGTTTCTCACTAAGTTCCTTATCACGCTCTCCTTGTTGTTCCCCATTGCTATGGGACCTGCAATCACGGTACCCTTCCTTCTCCCGCCGATAATGAGAGATAATGCGATTTTAATAAATCCGGAAGAGCACAAAAAAATATAGGGTTCCCCAAGCTGCTCCGCTATTTTGATAGCGGATGACAAGGTCCTCCTGCAGCCGTCGTTATCTTCGAGATATGAGAAATGAAAGCCTCCACTTCTTTCGTCTCCGGAGCATTCCCACTGAACGTTTCCTTTTGTATCGTAATAAGTTACCGGAATCTTTGTAATATGGCAAAAGGGCTTAATGTGATTTTCAAACTGCTCCACGTATCTTCCTCCAAATATTTTACAATTTGTTATAACAAACATTACTTATATTATGCATAAATTCTACCAAAAACACAATATCCAAAGATTTCAAAACCTAAATATAATATAAAATCTGCAATAGGATATGATATAAGCCCGGTGCAAGGATGCGATATGCTTTGTGTATAAAGCGGTTAATGAATGAACCATGATTTGACCGAAGCGATTAAAGGAGGCAGTTAAGTATGAATTCATTAGAACGGGTAAGCCTGATATTACAGCACAAGGAAGCGGATCACGTTCCCGTATATCCCATCCTGAACAGCGTATCAAGAAAAGCAACAGGAATTACCTACGCAGAGTTTTCACGGGATCCTAAAAAGTGTGCAGAAGCGATCATCAAAGCAACAGAGGAAATCGGAGCTGATGTAATCACCACACTTGTTGATCTGTCAGTTGAGGCTGCCGACTGGGGCCAGGAAGTTATTTACCATGATAATTCAGCCGCCAACCCGAACCTTGACAACAGGTTGATAAAATCAGCGGACGAATATGATACTATCGGCATTATCAATCCCAGGGAAACGCCCAGGATGAAAGATCACATTGAACTGGCAAGATTGCTGTATGAGGCGAAAGGTCAGGAAATGCCCATTGTGGGATTTGTCTTTGCCCCCCTTGGTGTTTTAAGCATGATGCGGGGCCAGGAGCAAATGTTCATGGACCTGATCCGTTGCCCTCAGAAAATGCAAGGCGCTCTGAGAAATATCAATGAGACTTTGAAGGAGCTTTGTGCCGCTTTGATCGAAGCCGGTTGCCATGCCATCATGCTGGATACATTGTATGCTTCAAGATCCATTATGAGCCCCAAAATGTGGGATGAGAACGAGGGCATTTACGTCGAGGAACTCTCTGACTTCATCAGGGAAAAGGGAGCTATGGTAATGCTGCATAACTGCGGTCACGGTACCTATTTCGATGAGCAGATCAAGAGAATGAAACCCGTTGCCATTTCCTATCAGCATTTACCGCCCAACTGCTCTGATTTAGCAGACGTCAAGGCTAAGTACGGTAATGAGATCACTTTGATCGGGCATATCGAACCGGGTTGGATCTATGCCTGCACTAACGAGGAACTCAGAGAAAAATGCAGAGAGCAGATCGATGCATATAAAAAAGATGGCGGTTTTATACTCGCTACCGGATGTGAATATCCTGCTTCGCTGGATTTTGAAAAGGCAAAGATCATGGTTGAAGAAGCCAGAACATACGGCAGATACTAAATTTACCCACTTTTCTAACTCATTATACCCTCTATGCCAACCAGAGGGAAAACCAGAGGGACAGACCCCGTGGATGCTTTTGAACCCACGGGGTCTGTCCCTTTGGCTGCTTTTGAACCCACGGGGTCTGACCCCGTGGTTGGTTTTTTATTGAGTGCTGTCAGCTAACCGGTCAGTTGTATTGTCTGTCTTTTTACCGATGATGTACAGAATAACACCAATAACTATGGCAATGATACTGCCAATCTGCAGATAATCCAGCATAGCATAGAAATCACTGAATAGCCCGCTCTCGTTTACCTCAAGATAGTACTCTTCGCCCCACTCTCCTTCAAACCAGGTCAGGAAGAATTTGCCTATCAGACCCACCACTCCTGAGATCAGGAAGTAAAATGCAAACCGTAATACATCTCCCACGGCAAGTTTGGTTTTGGGGTTGATAGGAAATGCTTTAGGATCTGACTTATAAAGGCCTCCGTATCCCCACTTAAAGAACAGATAAGCGATCGGACCGGTTCCGATACCCACCAGACCTATCAGGAAATAGTCTGTGCCGTTGATCATAAGTGCAACTACAGAAATCAACACTACGATTCCGCAGCAGAAGTACAGGCCTGGATTTCCTCCCGGAATCACAAAGACTCCTCCCCGCTTCTCAACAGGCATGACTTTCCTGTATTTTATCACCGCCAGAGGGAGAATGATGTACAGAGCCAGGATAAACACGACCTCAGCCATTACCAGTGTGGCAAAGTCATACTGGGCCAGCAGCATGGTAACAAAAGCAAGGGAAAGTATTCCTACATAGGGTACACCCCTGCCCTTGCTGACTTTGACCAGGAATTTCGGGCAAAGGTGATCGTCAGCCAGCACGAAGAAACCTCTGGATCCGGAAGCTAAATACGTATTGAAAATAGCGCATTGCGATATGATGGCTATGACGAGGAAGCCAACACCCCAGGCGGGGCCCATAAACTGTGTCAGTACATCGGAATAGCCGACCGTTCCTTCTCCAGTAGTTGCCCAATCTTCCCAGGAACCCACAGACGCAAGTCCTGCCATGGTAGGAAGCACATAGGTCAGGGCAATGAGCGGCATTGCTATAATAAGACCTTTCGGTATGACCTGAGGATTTTCCACTTCTCCGGCCATATTGGAAATACACTCATAACCGCAGTACATCCAGATACAGATCGCGATGCTTCCCCCGATGGCTTCAAACGTTGTCAACTCTTCTGCTACCACCGGATCAAAGGGATTCTGATTCCAATTAACGAATCCCACAATAGCAACAACGGAAAAACCGATCAGAATACAGATCGAGAGGAATGTACTGACCCATCCCACCTCTCTGATCCCGAGAAGATTAATAATGGTAAAAATTACGATCATAAGGATCTTCACAGTAAAGCCCATAGCATCGGACATCTCTACAAAGTTCCTTAAATACCCAACAACCAGGGCTACATAAATACCATTGGTTATGTAGATGGAAACCGTGTTCCACCAGCCTGCCTGGAAACCCCAGAACTCGCCAAAGGCCTCTTTTACCCAGACGTATACGCCACCTTCAGACGGCAATATCGCACCCATTTCCGCTACCATGCTGCTGATCGGCCACGCCCAGATGAAGGGAAAGACCATAAGCATTATCAGCGTGACCCCGGGTCCGCTGGCCGGAATCATCTCTTCGATCCCGAAAGCGCCTGCAGCAACCAGACAATAGATCATGAACACGATATTCATCGTTTTAACATCGTATTTTTTTAGCCCGGCTACACCATGAACTTGATTCAGATCAGTCAATAAAAACACCTCCTTAAACTTCGCTTATCGCCACCTTTTGTAAATATATTCATTTCATCAGTCCCTATTTTTTTCCATTATACCTGATTAATAGGCTTTACTTCAATCTGCAATGTGATGCCCAGTTCACCGGCACATTCCAAATAGTAGTCCACTTGCTCAAAGGTCAGCATATCGGATGATATCAAGCCTTTCTGTGTGTACATGTCCTTTACAAACATCTTTGTAAACAGTGCACCTCCCTGTCCGGTCAGGTACATCTCCGCTGTGAGTCCGGCTCTTTCAAAAGATTCCACAAGCCCCGGAGCAAACACGTGAGTTTCAACCAGTACTTCTTTACCATCCTTTGTACCGTATGCTTCAACGACCATGGCTCCCGTGTCGGAAACAAGGCCTTCATCCAGGATTTCCTGAATTTCTTCCCTGTATTTTGGCGCAGGCGGAAGATGTTTGAGAATAACATAGAATGGTGCCACCTTTACTCCATTTATGTCCTCCGGTTCGCGGGACAGTAAACCGGCACGGTGCAGGGGCTCCGCAAAGTCGATCCCGGGACCTCCGTACTTGAAGTAAACATTCTTTACTCCCTTGAAAAACTTCTCGGAGTTCATACCCATATGTAGTGGTTCGTCATGGGCGTGTTCTACGAGTTTGACTTCGCTGTCAAGGTAATCGTACTTTCTGTAAACAGGTCTGCTGAAGGCCTCAGTTCTTATGATCTGTCCATTTTCATAAGCGTAGGCAGCCTCGCTCATATCGGAAAGTGCCGTGATAGGAGACCACCAGAACGGAAGAAATCTTTTTGCTTCCACACCTTCGTAGACGATGTTATATATCGTTTCGCAGGTGTCCAGATAACGCATTGCGTTCCTTGCAGCAACGCATATCAGGCCCGGAGCAGATCCCGTTCCAATGATAGCCGTCCTGCCGATTTCCGCAAAGCGCCTGCTGTATTCTGTATACATGAGTTTGATACCTTCGACCCAGTCATCCGTAAGGGCATCGGTAGCAGCAAAATCCTGATAATTTGTCTTAGCTTCCAGCGCCGCTTCTAATACGTTAGGGCCAAAGGCTAAAGGCAGAGCATTTACAATGAGGTCAACATCTTTCGCAGCAGCAACAATACTGTCTTTGTTCGAGGCGTCTACCTGAACACCTCTTCCCTTTCGCAGCTCTCCAACAAGCTCGTTTACAGCCCTCTGGTCATAATCGGCACAAATAATTTCCGCTACATCCGGCTCTTCATCCATGCGCCGGGCTACGGTGGATCCCTGTGCACCAACTCCTAAAACCAATATTTTTTTCATAAATAACACTCCTTTGTACTCTTTTTGTACTATTGTTTGTTATAATTACTTATGTTCACTCAAATGATCGAATGAACAAATTGCTGCTTATCATAATTCTAGTTTAATGTAATACTTTCGGAAATAGCAGAATTGTCTGAAAAGTCTACGATTGTTGCAAAGAAAACAGCTCCCAAACCACACAATAGCAAGATTCAATATGCTTTTTCGCAACATTCTTAGTAGCATAGATAAAGATAATGAGAGGAAACGAAATGTTACTGGAAAATGTAGAATACCCAAACAGCCTGCCTTTTTATATTTCCTTCTCCAACGTCGCCGAAGAGGATTTCCATTATCATAATGAGTTGGAAATGTTGCTTGTGTTGAGGGGCACAACAAAGTGCAAGATACATAATGTGCTATATACTCTCAGTGAAGGCGATGTACTGATTATAGATACATTGGACATGCACCGGATCTTCGACTCATCCCCGGATATATTAATACTCGATACATATATTGACCTCTCTGTCTACGATGAGCTTTATCCCAATATCGAGTATATGATCTTTGCCTGTGAGGACTACAGCAAGGCATCCTCTCTGAAGTATCAGGATCTCCAAAAAAAGGTGTCCATTCTGAAAAACCACATTGCCAAAACAGCGCTGGCGTATATGAATGACAGGGACGATGTTCCTATTCTTATGGACTGCATGAACGATCTTATCTTCACATTGGTAAATCAATTCCAGGGGTTTCTGATCGAAGACAATAAGTTCAAGGCCGACACCGGCGGACCGGGGGATATTGATCTAAGCAGATTGTATACGATCATTAAGTACATATATCTGAATTACAATAAGAAGATCACGCTGGAGGACTTAGCGGATCTTGTCTACCTGAATCCTTACTATATTTCGCATCTTATCAAGAACACTTCGGGACTTAGCTTTCAGAAATTCCTGAGCTATGTGCGGCTGGAGTATGCTGAGAAGCATCTGGTGGAAAATCAGCTGACCTTGACGCAGATAAGTGAATCCTGCGGATTCTCATCACCTTCCTATTTCAACAAATGCTTCAAAGACTGGTATGGCATAACGCCTTCACAATACCGGGCACGGCTTAACCCATGCGAGAGACGTTTCCACGGACCTGTTTCCGAAGAAACTGCAATATCTCTGCTCAGATCCTATCTCATGAAACGCCATGAACGAGGAGACAGCGATCTTGTTTCTATGTCATCCCATCATATCTTTATACCGATAAAAGCTAACTTCCGAAGTGGTAAAGCCTTCCGAAAGGTCTTCCCTCTGAAAATACGGCTGTCTTCCTTCGAGGAGATCCTGATGCTCAGCTATCAAAAGGACAATATCAAGATGCTGGATCCCTGTTCCATAATTCTTGATTATAAAGCTATAAAGGAAAAGCATAGCAGCGGGGAAGTTCTGAGCATCCTGTCCATGCTACAGTCATCAGGGCTTCCTGTTCAAGTCACGGAAACAGGTACGGATCATCCGATAAAGGAAACGACATCCGATGCCAATACTGTCTGCTCCGCCTTTGCTAACGTTATGAAAAACCCTGATCAGTATCTTTCCCTTAGTGGCACGGCCGCATCTGCAGCATTATTCACTCCGGAAGGACTTCTAACACCCTATTATTCTGTTTATTCCGTTTTCTCGCAGATAAATGGCGCTATCACGGAGCAGCGGGATCAGTATATGATCATCAAGAGCAACAAGGCAATCTATGTATTGATCCTCCAGAAAGACAAGGAGTCAAAGCTGAAAGCACATATTAATATCAAGGATATCCGGGGAAAAAGAATCGTCATTGAGAAATACTTTGCACAGGAACACAGTTGCTACGAAACGCTTAACGCCCTGGATTATGCCACTATTCCGGACCAACCACTTAAGAACTGTATCGACGCCGTTTCAGCCGGAACAATAAGGCTTACCTCTTTCGATGTCAAGGAAAGCCTGGATCTGAATTTTGAGCTGGAGCCGGGTGCATTTACGTTTATTGAGATCAGAAGCTGAGCTTTAATACTAGCCTGGAGTTACCCGATGAAACAAATTTGTCAGATTAACGTCTAAATTGTAAAAAGTAAACTAGAGGAGAATGATCATGACAAAAAGACTATTCGTATTTTTAGCGCTTATTTTAGCGATGAGCTTTACAGCATGCGGCACAGGAAACACAGGTACAAATCCTTCTGATAATGACAATCAGAGCGCTAACCTAAATGGTAGCTTAGACAGCATCTTGGAAGAGATTTATGAGACTGCTGAATTAAGCGATTCGTTTAGAGAATATATTGAAAAAGGATTGCAAACAACAGAGATTACGGCAGATAATATTGTTTACCATTTAGGAACCGATGATATTGAATATGAAGATGCAATAGCCTCTGAGCCAATCATGTCTCCATCTGCTTATGAGCTTTGCCTTGTGCGCGTAAAAGAAGGTTCGGATATGGAAAAAATCAAAGCGGATATAAAAGAAAATGTTGATCCTATGAAATGGGTTTGTGTAGGTGTGGATACCAAGAATATACTTGTTGACAATATTGGTGATGTGTTAATCCTAGTAATGAGTGATGAGGCGGGCAAGGCGTTGCATGAAGCATTTCTTTCGCTTTAAAGCGTTTTGGAGGGAAGCGCAAGGTTTTGCTACTTCCCTCCTTATTTCTTTTCCTTACATGGCAGTGTCGTCTCTCTTAATCCGCAATTTCTAACGTTCTGTACACAGCAGTGAGTCGGCTGCTCTTGTTTCCTGCTTCGTCGTAAGCTCTTACATAAATCGTATATTCTGTGTCGTCATCAAGGTCACTGATGAGAATATCGGTTTCCGCGGTTTTATAGGTTTCAAGGAGACTTCCATCACTGTAAACCTTAATTTCATAGCCTTCAACTGCTACATTGTCTTTTGCTGAATCCCATTCTATCTCTATGCTGTCCTCTGTGATCTCAATATCATCGATGCTGCTTCCCTGCACCCAATAAGGTTTTTCTGTGTCAACAGCTTCATCCTCTTCAAGGGTCGTCGCCTTAATGGTTAAACCGTCTTTACTCCAATTGCCGGCGGCATCCCCGGCCAGAACAGTGAATTCATACTCTGTATCGGCTTCCAGGCCTGTGATCTTTACCGTTCTTCCGCTCTTTACATACACTGTTTTATCCGTATCTTCCAACTCGTATAAAACCTTGTATACGGTTACGCCTTCGTTATCGACTGCTGCAGACCATTTTAGCGTAACGCTTTCAGCGGTTTTGTCAATAACGGCTATCCGGCTGTCTTCGTCCCATACGGGCTTTTCCTTATCTGCTGTGGGATCGTCTACCTCGTCGATAAGATTTGCAATAATACTGGCTATATGTGCTCTGCTTAAGAAGCCATTCGGGTTAAAGTTGCCGTCCGGGTTTCCTTTGATGTATCCTGCTTCATATAAAGCCAGGATGTATCTATAATCGCCAGCATCCTTAAACAGATTTTTATCCTTGAACGGATTGATGTCATAGCTGCTTTTAACCTCTAAGAGATCTGCTTCCTCTAATGCTTTTGCTATTGCGACGCAAGCCAGAAGCCTGTTAACCTGAACATGTGAATTGAACCGTTTTAAGTTTAGATAGCCGTGTTTAAATCCTTTTTTGGCAGCGTTTTTAGCCCAGCCCGGCACCTTATCAAAATCCTTGTCGTCGTCATCGCCCTCGTCATCGTCCAGGGTCGTATCCAGTCTTTCTCCCACCAGCTTATCGATAATTACCGCCAACTCAGCCATCGTCAGGATTCTCTCCGGCCGGAATGT
>DCUA01000044.1:0-824 GCA_002329675.1 Firmicutes bacterium UBA1426
AACAAGGTCATGTTCCGCTACGAAGCCAGCGTAGGAGGAGGAATACCCATCCTCAACGCCTTAACGACCGTACTCCGCGCTAATTCCTTCATTGAAGTACTGGGGATCTTAAACGGCACCACAAACTACATTCTCTCTCAGATGACTGACTTTGGTCTTGAATATGACGACGTGCTGAAAGTAGCTCAGGAAAAGGGCTTTGCAGAAGCAGATCCCACTGCCGATGTAGAAGGACATGACGTTGCGAATAAGCTCTCCATTCTCATTTCCCTGGTCTTTGGCGTTCGGGTTCCTCCTGAAGCTATACCTACAGAAGGAATCACCAAGGTTACCAAGGATGACATCAAGAGAGCTGCAAAATCAGGCAGTAAGATCAAGCTCATTGCCACAGCCAAGAAAGAAAACGGAAACCTCACATACAGCGTACGGCCTACACTTATCCCCCTGTCCCACCCCCTGGCCGGTGTAAACAATGAGTTTAACGCTATCTTTGTGAAAGGAAATGCAGTGGACGAGCTAATGTTCTATGGAAAGGGCGCAGGACCTCTGCCCACAGGCAGTGCGGTCATGGGCGATGTGATCGAAATCGGCACCGCCATTGCGAAGGATTCTGCTTATGATCTTAAGGTTGCAGGAGGAGCAAAGAAATGAGCTTACTGAAACAGTGGAGAGATCAGCTTGAAAATCAGACCAGTGAAACCTTTGATGCCTTTTGGGACAAATACAGCTCCGGAGAAACCGGGATCTATTCATCTATATTAGAAACCGGAGATCCTGTTGTTCAGGGCAGTATCAAGGATCTGGCAGAAAAATATCAGGTGGAT
>DCUA01000044.1:859-5278 GCA_002329675.1 Firmicutes bacterium UBA1426
ATTTCGAAGAGTTATACTTCAATATGCTGAAGGCAAAAGCGGATTATCTCTACACGCTGACACAGTGGGATACCATTTTAACAGATGAGAAGCGTCAGGAGATTGCTAAGCAATACAAAAAATCTAAAACTGTTATTAAAGAAAAGACCCCGGGTCGCAACGACCCCTGTCCCTGCGGGAGTGGAAAAAAGTATAAAAAATGCTGCGGCGCTTAAACCGCAGCTTTTCTTTTAACATCAGTTTCTGCCTGCGATGGCCTCGATTTCAATTCCTGCTCCCTTAGGGATGTCTTTTACTGCGAAACATGATCTGGCGGGATAGTTGCCTGTAAAGAAGCTTTCATATACCTGATTGACCGCAGCGAAGTCCGCAATATCTGCCAGCAGGATCGTTACCTTTAAAATATCATCCATGGTGAGCCCTGCCTTTTCTATAACAGCTTTCACGTTTTTCATGGCCTGTTCAGCCTGAGAAGCAATATCTCCGGTGTTGAGTTCACCTGAGGCCGGATCTATGGGAAGTTGTCCGGAAGTAAAGATGAGCCCGGAGAAGCTGACGCCCTGAGAGTAAGCGCCCACTGCTTTCGGTGCATTTTCTGTACTGATGATTTCTTTCATTGTTTTTCTCCTTTATTGATTTCCCGGGCGCAAAGCCCTATTGGTGCAACAGTTGCATGATGTAACGTACCTGAGACGAAGTAAGTTGTCCGGGTGCAGAGGATTCCTTTCCTTTGGCATATGTGAGTGCGGAACCGAACATTCCTCCCGCCACCCGGCTCAGCATTCCCTTTTCACCCATAGCTACGGTCACAAAAGGCCGGTCTGCGTGTTTCTCTTTCATAGCAAGTGCGGCATCAAGGAGTATAAGCAGATCTGCTCCAGAATTGGCCATGGCCGCATACTTCGTGATGTCGCAATCCAACTCCTGCATTCTCCTCAGGATGGTGATGATATCCTCTTTTGGTGGTGTCTCTTCAAAGTTATGACTGGACAATAGTACATGTACACCCTTTTTATGAGCGGCAGCCGTTAGCTCTTTGATCATCTCCTGATCCCTGTTTAGCTCCAGATCTATGATATCCGCCAGACCTGATTCTATAACGGACGCATTCACATTTCTGTAAGTCGGATCTGACAGCGTTTGCATGCCCCCTTCGTTTTCGCTTCTCAGGGTGAAGATCAAAGGGCTGTCCTTAATAAGGCCCCTCAGTTTTTGCATTCCTTCCAGGATCTTTTCCTGATTTGCCGCCTCAGTCACATAATCGGCACGCCATTCATACATGTCCGCATCCTGGCCTAAAGCAAAATGAGCAGATTCAAGCAGCTGGCTGTAATCCCTCCCCATTATGGGAATGCAGATCTTTGGCAGCCCTTGTCCAAGGACCATGTCTCTTACCGTTCTGGGTCTCATGCTTTAACCTCAACGTTGTTTTTGCGGCACAGAGATTCGATAGCGCATTCACTGCACTTGGGATTTCTGGCACTGCACACCTGCCTGCCGTGCCATATTAAAGCGTGATGCATCATGATCCAGTGCTCCCTTGGGATCGCTTTCATCAGAGATAGNNNNTGGGTATCTACAGCTATCCTTGGTTCTCCGAATCCGACGGATAAAACCACGTTTGCCGTTTTTCGCCCCACTCCTGGCAACTCCGTCAATAAATCATAATCTCCCGGCACCTGGCCGCCATGCTTTTCCATCAGCATCTTTGACAAGGCAATGATGTTCTTCGCCTTCGTGCGGTACATCCCGATCCTTTTCAGGATTTCTTCCAGATCCTCTGCCTGCGCCGATGCAAGAGCGGCTGCATCCGGATACCTGCCAAAAAGTGCAGGGGTTACCTGATTGACGCTCTTATCCGTGGTCTGGGCAGAGAGTACTACCGCTATCAAAAGCTGAAACCGATCCTCGTGCACCAGCGCACATTCCGCTTCCGGGTAGAGCTTTCTCATTTCTTCAATCAATTCTGCAATCTGTGCCTTCTTAAGCTTTGCCATGAATTTTCCTTTACTATCTCCTGTATCTAATGATTTGTATTATATCGAATCGACCAATAAGAAACAAGAGTGTTGGTACTTGAGTTTCCGCAGATTCACCTGAGATTTATCTGCAGATCCTTGGATTACCTTTGAAGCCTTGGATTGCCGCTAAAGCCCCCGATTGCCTTCAAAGTCTTAGATTGAGTGCAGATCAATGGATATGCCTTCAAAGCTTTTGGATTTATCAGTAAAGCAAAGCGATATAAGTATAGATCTTCTATAAGGCATTCAAAAAGTATGTAACTGATGTGGCATGATTAATCGCATGTTAGATGTCGCATGATTAATTGGTATACAGATAATGCCCATCTTTCCAAATATCTGTATAATATCAGATCCGGCAAGGGCTTTTTCTCAAATAGACTCCACCTAAAATAAGGCCACATCCAAAGTTCTGTATACCAAACAGCCATTTGGTATACAGAATAACGGCAAGATAGCCGAGATCTGTGGCCACGAGGGTCTAAAAAGTGGTTCGTGACACCGTCAAACGCTCCATGGTATACAGATAATGCCCATCTTTCCAAATATCTGTATACTTTTAGATTCAATATGAACTTTGTCTTAAACAGACTCCACCTAAAAAAAGGCTACATCCAAAATTCTGTATAACGGAGAAGACCGACCCTCGAAATATCACTGCAGGCACCTCCTGCCTGATGAAAGTTGAATCCCCCCCGGGGCAGATTCCGTGGGGCAACAGTAGCCCGAGGTAAAGATCCCATGGTTGAAAATATAATTTGACATCCTATTTTCAGCAACGTAATATGTTAGTAGTATTATACCGACCCNNCAAGAGCAAGAGTAAGTAAAAAAATTATACTGATCGTTGTTATCGTAGTCGTTGCCGCTTTGGGCATCTATCGGATCGCTGAGTCAATGAAGCCCCCTGCGATATCGGAAAAGGTGCCGGTAAGCGTAGCCACTGCTGTGGTTGAAGAGGGCTCCATTTACGCAACCTCGCCTCTTACCGGACGAATCGATCCGGTAGATTCCGCAGCCGTAGTTCCCATGACGGCCGGAGAGGTCACGGTCGTAGCCGTGAACTTAGGTGATTATGTTAAAAAGGGTGATTTGCTCTTTGAGATGGATAAAGCCCAGATATCCACTACCTATAACACGGCCAAACTTGCTTATGAGAGCGCCAAAGCGGATTATGAGCGAATGGGTGTGCTCTATAAGGAAGGCGCTGTTTCTCTTCAGCAATATCAGGGCATCGAAACCCAATTCAATGTGGCAAAGCAAAATCTCAGCGCTGCTGCAGAAGCGTTGAGCTACACCACCGTTACCTCACCCATTGACGGATATATTACCTCTGTCAACGTTTCGGCAGGGAGCCTGGCTTCCCAGGCTGCTCCCGCGATCACCGTTGCGGATGTCAGTAAATTAGAGATCAACACCAGTCTGTCGGAATACTTGATCAATAAAGTAAACACAGGCGATAAAGTCGATATCTTCATTAAGACACTGTCAAAAGACCCCTATCCCGGTACGATAACCGCCATTTCACCGGCTCCTGCACTGGGAACGCTTACCTATCCGGTGACCATATCTGTGGATGACAGTTCCGGGGCAATTAAAGCTGGCATGTTTGCAGAAGTGCAGATCGTATCCGATAAGAAAGAAGGAGTCATCTGCGTTCCTTCCGATGCAGTTTTCATCAAATCCGGCGAGTCTAAGGTCGTCGTTCTGAACGGGAATATTCCTTCTGTCACTACAGTGACGACAGGATTGGACAACGGGGTCACTGCTGAAGTTATCTCCGGTCTGAAGGCGGGAGACATAATAGTTGTTTCCGGCCAGCAATATGTTGTAGATGGCGAACCCGTCAATATCGTAGAGTAACAGGAGGCTTCCATGGACGTTTCTAAAATTTCAATCAATCGGCCTGTCACTACGGCGATGATGGTTCTGATCATTATTCTGGTGGGAGCCGTAGCGCTCATGGGTCTCCCTATGGATCTGATACCGGATATCGAGTTTCCCGTTGCCATCGTATTCGTCCAGTATCCCAACGCCGGTCCCGAAGAGGTTGAGACTATGGTCACAAAACCTCTCGAACAAGCCCTTGCGTCCGTAGAAAATATGGATGAGATCATGTCCATGACTACAGAGGGGACATCCATTGTCATGGTTCAGTTTGCTATGAAGACAGATATGGATTTTGCCACCCTGGACATGCGGGAGAAAATCTCAATGGTTGAAGGCTTCCTGCCTTCCGGCGCCACTGATCCTATGGTGCTGAAAATGAGCATGGACTTCACTCCTGTTGCCACAGTCTTTGTATCCTCTGAAAAACCTCTTGCGGAATTAAACCGGGAAGTTGAAGACAGTATCCTCTCTTATCTGGAACGCTCGGAAGGCGTTGCTTCCGTCGACT
>DCUA01000044.1:5401-5994 GCA_002329675.1 Firmicutes bacterium UBA1426
GGGGAGTTTTCCTCTGTGGACGAAATACGGCAGCTTCCTATAACACTGATGGATCGGAGCATCATTCACTTATCGGACATCGCTTCCATAGAGCAGGGTTATCAGGAGCAGACATCGATCAGCAGGCTCGACGGTGTATCCTCCATCGGAATTTCCGTTACAAAACAATCTACTGCGAATACCGTAGAAGTATCCAACGGTATACAAAAAACCCTGGAGCAGCTCCGCAGAGATTTTCCGGAGCTGACTTTTACCATTGGTATGGATCAGGCGGACTACATCAAGAGCTCCATCTATTCTGTAGGAGAGTCCGCTCTCATGGGTGCTGTTCTGGCGATATTGGTTATTTTCCTCTTCCTTCGCAATCTGAGCGCCACAATGATCATCGCCATCTCCATCCCAACGTCCTTTTTTGCTACCTTTGCTTTGATGCACCTGACCGGTATGACGCTGAATCTGGTCACATTGACTGCGCTGACCCTGGCGGTAGGAATGCTGGTGGATAACTCAATTGTCGCTTTGGAAAACATCTACCGGGTGAGTCAGCATGAGGATGTGAGTTCGTCCAAAGAGGCTGCCCTCATCGGCAGCCG
>DCUA01000091.1:0-1361 GCA_002329675.1 Firmicutes bacterium UBA1426
GCATAATTGGGTTTGTAGTTGCTTTCGATGGAGCCATGCTCCGACCTGAGGATGAAAAGCAACTGTATTCGAATATCTGAAGGATATTCACGCTTTGGCGTAGTGCCGTTATAGTGTATAATATAGGTTAATAACAATGAGAGGGTAAGGTCTGATCCCTCTCCCTTATAGAAAAAGAAAAGAAGAATGTGATTGAGAGTTTTGAAATGATTGAATTTATTGAAAGCCTTTTAGCGCCTCATGAATTAAGTGACAGAATGACTGCAACGATCTCCGCTACCTCTGCGGTACTGGTTATCATACTCGTCAGTGCTCTGATCTATTTGATTGCCAAGAAAATACTGCTCCGGATTTTCGGCAAGGTTGTCGCAAAGAGTAAATCAAAGTTGGGTGAATCTTTATTGAGAAATAAAGTATTTGAGCGAATTATTTATATCATACCGGCATTTATCATTCACGCATCCGCCCCTATATTTCCTGCATATCAAGTATGGATTCAGCGTATCGCCTTTTGCTACATGGTGTTTGTATTTTTGCTCGCATTGGGCAGGCTTACCAATGCAGTTGAGGATGTTTACAGGAATTATGAGATCTCCAAATCCCGGCCGATCAAAGGCTATTTACAGGTACTGAAGATCGTCCTGTATATCATAGGAGCCATCGTCATCCTGGCGGTCCTGATTGATCGCTCCCCCTTGCTACTGTTAAGCGGTATCGGAGCTGCGACTGCAGTACTTCTTCTGATTTTCCAGAATTCGATCCTTGGCCTTGTGGCCAGCATCCAGCTTGCATCAAATAATATGGTTCAGATCGGAGACTGGATCGAAATGCCCAAGTACGGCGCAGACGGCGATGTGACAGAGATCTCCCTGCACACCGTAAAGGTCCAGAATTGGGACAAGACCATCACGACCATACCGACCCATGCATTGGTAGCAGACTCCTTTAAGAATTGGAAAGGCATGCAGGAATCCGGCGGCAGAAGGATCAAGCGATCTGTATACATTGATACCGCGAGCATAAAGTTCTGCGACGAGGAAATGCTGGAAAGATTCAGCAAGATCAAGTACATCAGGCAATACATCGAAGACAAGCGCGCAGAAATAAAGGAGCACAATGAAACGCATGGGATGGATCCATCCAGTATTGTCAATGGAAGGCATTTGACCAACATCGGAACATTCAGAGCGTATATAGGGTACTATTTAAAAAACCATCCTCAGATCCATAAGAGCATGCTTCAGATCGTGAGGCAACTGGAGCCCACAGAGAACGGTCTGCCCATCGAGATATACGCCTTTACAAACACTACGGCGTGGGCAGCCTATGAAGGGATACAGTCGGACATCTTCGATCATATA
>DCUA01000091.1:1402-3021 GCA_002329675.1 Firmicutes bacterium UBA1426
TTTGCAGAATATCTGGCACGTATTGACGATCCGGAGCATCGGGCGCGTGTGGAAGAAATCCTCGCATGGGTGCTCAACACTTTCCCGGATCTTGTGCCAAGAATTGCCTGGAATCAGCCCATGTTTACTGATCATGGCACATTTATCATAGGCTTTAGCGTTGCCAAAAATCATATGGCTGTTGCTCCGGAAAGAGCTGGGATCATTAGATTCACTGAAGAAATAAAGGGGGCGGGCTATGATCATTCCAAGGAGCTGGTTCGGATCCCTTGGAAAAGTCCCGTGGATTTCACCCTGCTTGAGAAAATGATCGCATTTAATATTTCAGAGAAGAAAGATTATACTACCTTCTGGAGGAAATAAATCAGCTTGATAAAAAAGAGTAGATAGAGTGTAATAAAATGAAAAAAATGAATTCAATAGTTCTCCTGCTAATGATCGTATTTGTGCTGTCGTCATGTACGGCTGAACCAAATCAACCGATCCCGGATGATGAAGTTTTATCAAAAGCGGAACAATTACTAAATAACATGACATTAGAAGAAAAAGTGGGCCAATTGTTGTTAATAAGGCCAGAGTCTCTTTATACGGACTACTCTTCAGAGCAGGTCAATGACACACGCAATTACGGTATTCAGGAAATGAACGTGAAGATGGTTGAAACACTTGATCGTTATCCAGTAGGCGGGATAGCTATCTTTGGGAAGAATATCAGCTCACCATCTCAGCTGGTTGCTTTTATTGACGATATGCAACAAAATAGTGAAATTCCAATGTTTATCGCAGCAGATGAGGAAGGTGGCCCTGTGTCCAGGATTGCAAATTCACCGGGATTTGACGTGGAAACATTTGAAAGCATGCAGGCAGTGGGCGAGAGCAGAGACCCGGATAACGCCCGTAAGGTGGGTTTGGTTATCGGTTCTTATATGAAAGACTATGGCTTTAATTTGAACTTTGCACCGGTTGCTGATGTGAATACAAACCCAGATAACATCATAATAGGCAACCGTTCTTTTGGAAGCGAACCGGATCTGGTAGCCGAAATGGTTGCTGCGGAGATTGATGGCCTTCGGGAGGCCGGAATAATGAGTTGCATAAAACATTTTCCGGGTCATGGTGATACCAAAGAAGACACGCACAGTGGGTTTGTATCGATCGAAAAAAGCTGGGAGGCCTTGAGAGAATGTGAACTGATACCGTTCAAAGCCGGTATCGCCGCCCATACCGATATGGTCATGATTTCTCATATTACCGCAGAAAATATCACTCACGATACACTTCCATCCTCGCTATCTTATGAAATGATAGAAAGGAAATTAAGGGGCGAGCTTAACTACAATGGGGTTATCATTACGGATTCTATGTCTATGGGAGCTATTACAGATCACTATTCTTCAGGAGAAGCAGCGGTTCTCGCTATATCTGCCGGAGCTGACATTGTTCTCATGCCAGAGAATTTTATAGAATCCTTCGATGCATTGTGTGAGGCGGTCAACAGCGGTGCACTAAGTGAAGCGCGGATCGACCAGAGCGTTTTTCGTATTTTATCCTTAAAGGAAAAGTACGGACTTCTAAGATAAATTCATGAATAGTTAAGATTCTTTTAAGTGTTCTTTAAT
>DCUA01000091.1:3043-13347 GCA_002329675.1 Firmicutes bacterium UBA1426
CTTATACATAGTACTTACAAGAACGAATACTATAATATCGCAACTTATCCATGTATTGAAGAATGACGAATACACACATGCTGCAATCGCACTGGACAGAGAACTTGAGCATATGTACAGCTTTGGCCGAAGGTATGCATTGAATCCTTTTATCGGCAGTTTCAAGCAGGAAGAGATCAATAAGGGTGTATATAAAATATACAAACACGTGCCCTGTTTAGTAATTGAAGTTCAAGTCACAGCACTGCAGTATAATAAGGCAAGAGCCCTGATCGATGATTTTATTCTCAATAGCTGTCTTTATAAGTACAACTATATGGGGCTCCTGCATGGATTGTTTCAAAGATCAGTGTGTTATGATCACAGATTTTTATGTTCTGAATTCGTTTATCATGTGCTAAAGGAAAGTGGCATTATAGACTTTGGAAAATCCAGAAATCTTGTCCGGCCTCAGAACCTGCTTTCGATAAAAGGCAGGATAGTCTATCAAGGCAATCTGAATGACATAGAACCAAATTTTACTCCGCACACCTCTTTTCAGCACATTTAAAATATTTAATTCTTTGTAACTAATTTTAAGCAATATGTAAAATACCGAAGCTCGAAACTTAGTATGATGTAATAGAGGCTATGGAACGGATATGAGAAACAGAGCCTGAGAAAGTGGAGAGTGACGGGATGAATGGCAGCACAAAGGCAAATCACTATATTCCGGGTCTTGATGGGCTAAGGACATTGGCGGTATTCGCTGTGATAGCATACCATCTTGATCTTAGCTGGGCTCCGGGAGGGCTTTTAGGGGTAAATCTGTTCTTTGTGCTGTCGGGTTATTTGATCACAAATATTCTTCAGGTCCAGTGGGAGCATTCCGGAACTCTCAACTTAAAGAACTTCTGGCTTCGCCGGGCAAAGCGGTTGCTGCCTGCTCTTTTTGTGATGCTGGCAGGTGTTATGTTATGGACGGTGCTTTTCGCCCCGGAACGCCTGGCCGCATTGAAGTCGGAAATCATGGCCGCTGTATTTTATGTCAGCAACTGGTACCTCATTTTTCATGAAGTCTCCTATTTTGAGAGTTTCGGTCCTCCATCACCATTTGGGCATCTCTGGTCTCTCGCCATAGAAGAGCAGTTCTATCTTTTCTGGCCTCTGCTTTTGGGTTTGGGATTTCGCCTCCTCCGGCAGCGCAAATGGATTATCGGGGGGACGGTAGCCATCGCCTTGGTTTCCGCCTTGGCGATGGCACTGATTTACATACCGGGACACGATCCCAGCAGAGTATATTACGGCACAGACACTCGTGCATTTGCATTGCTCTTAGGGGCTGCACTGGCTATGGTCTGGCCAAGTGGGAGGTTGTCTGCAGAACTGACCGGTGCCAGGAGGCTGGCACTCGACGGAGCAGGAATCTTTGGGCTATTGGTCGTGCTATGGATGATCTTCAGGACCAATCAATACCAGCCCTTTCTCTATCAGAGTGGATTGCTGATCTTTTCTGTAGCTGCTGCTGTTCTTGTGGCTGTTCTGGCACATCCTGCAAGCAGGCTTAACCGACTGTTTGGATGGGGCCCACTGTGTCTGCTTGGAAAATGGTCTTATGGTATTTATCTCTGGCATTATCCGATAATCGTATTATCAAGTCCCCTGGTAAATACAGGTGAGCCGGATGCCCTTCGTTCACTCTGCCAGATTTCTATAAGTGTCTTACTTGCTGCTCTGTCTTACTACCTGATCGAGGAACCGATTCGGTTTGGAAAAGTGAAACCATTGCACCTCAGCGCCAGAGTATCGGTTAGTATGCTGCTGATATTTGCCGTTATGTTTGTGACAGCCAACGGAAGTCTGCAGATCTCGGCGGGTGAGCAGGGCGTTGGAGACAACACCCAAGTATCAGGTGAGCAAATTGATATGGAGGAGAAGCAGAGGCCATCTTCTGAAGAGCCGCCATCCGATTCACAGGACGAGGCAGAGGATAAATCTAATGACGAACATGAGCCAGAAGGTTTTGAGGAAGAAGATATAGAAGGCATAGAGGATCAGGGTTCCGGCAGCATTACGGTTATTGGAGATTCCCTGATGGTTGGCCTGGCGCCAGCATTAGAGGAATTGCTTCCCGGCGTTATCATCGATGCTGAAAAAGGCAGACAGATGCATGAGGCACCGGAAGTACTCGCAAAACTTCGAAAGGAAGATAAGTTCGGTGAGACAATAATTATAGGGCTGGGATCAAATGGTGCGTTTACAGAAAAGCAACTGAGGGCGACCCTGGATTGCCTGGAAGGAGCGGAACAAATAGTGCTACTGAACTGCCGTGTTCCAAAACCATGGGAATCCGTTGTGAATGAAACCTTAGCAAAAGTTTCGGAGTCTTATCCAAATACAAGGCTTGTCGATTGGTATGCAGCCAGCAGGGGGCACGATGAGTATTTTTATCAGGATGGAGTCCACCTGAATCCAACGGGTGCGGAAGCCTATTGCAAAATGATCGTGGAGGCGCTGTCTTCCAATCAGGAAGAAGTACAATAGCATAACGGAATGCTATTATGATAGAATACGGAAGAGGGACGAGAAAATGCATGATGAAAAGATAAAAGTATTAGTGGTAGAAGATGAAGACTCTATTCGGCGTTTTATAAAGCTCAATCTCGAGATGGCCGGGTATGAAGTGGCGGAAGCAATCAGCGGAGAGGATGCTCTGAGTGTATTTGCTGCAATTCTCCCCGATGTGGTTGTTCTTGATCTGATGCTGCCCGGAATAGATGGATTTGAGGTCTGCCGTTACATTCGGAATACAATTCCGGAATCGCTGATCATCATGCTGACAGCCAAGGGTCAGGACACGGATAAAATCATGGGTCTTGAACTGGGTGCGGATGACTACATGGTAAAACCCTTTAACCCCTTTGAACTCATTGCCAGGATCAAAGCTATGCTGAGGCGCCAAAACCGTTCGAAGGTCAGCAAAACGGAATATGTTTGCGAAAATTTATATTTGGATATCGTGGGAAACAGGCTATTAAAGGATAGCCGGGAAGTGGAGTTGACACCCATCGAATATTCTTTATTGAAACTGTTCATGGAAAATCCCGGGAGAGTCCTGAAGAGGGACGAACTCCTTAATGAAGTCTGGGGAGAAGACTATTACGGAGATACAAAGACCTTAGATGTGCACATCAGGCGACTCAGGGAAAAGATCGAGGACAACCCTTCGCAGCCCCACTTTATTAAAACAGTATGGGGTTCCGGATACCGATGGAAATCGGAGTCGGACAGGAGGACCCTATGAAAGGGATCCGAGGGAGGCTGACGGCCAGTTTTATGATCGTGATCCTCATTTCCGTTGTCATCCTGGAAATGATGCTGATATATACGGTCCGGGAGAATTATTATGATAGTCTAAGAGGTAACCTGACGAATCAGATCAAAATCAGCGCGGATATGTATTCGAAATACTATTCCGATACCTCGCTGGAAGATAATATCCTGTATAACGTGGATGCTTTCTGGAATCAAAGCAATGCCAGGGTGGAGATCGTTGACAGCGAAGGTATGATCATCATGGATTCTTCGGGCGCGTTTCCGGGGCCGGAAGAACCAGCCGGCGACATAAAGGACGCTCTGAATGACAAGACCGGAGAATGGATAGGGAAAATAAGCGGTCAGAAGGTCATGGCCATCGCATACCCATTGAAGTCAAACGAGCAGATCGTGGGAGCCCTGCGTCTCATAGCCTCTACAGAAGAGATCGACCGGGACATTCAAAGAACCACGAATATTTTCATTCTCATTGGTATTTTCGTTGTACTTTTCGTTGGCTTGCTCAGCATCTTTTTAGCCAATACGATCCTCGTGCCGCTGAAGGAAGTGACCACTGCTGCTCAGGGGATGGCGGCCGGCAATTATCAAGTGAGATGCAAGAAAAAACGGGATGATGAACTCGGAAAGCTTTCCGACACCTTGAACCACATGGCTGACGAAATCATTAATAGAGAAAGGATGAAAAATGAATTTATTTCATCCGTTTCTCACGAGCTGCGCACACCACTGACTTCGATCATGGGGTGGGCTATTACTTTGCAAAACGAGAATTTCCGGCAGGAAGAGACTTTGAACGATGGCTTGGGGATCATAGCCAAAGAGAGTGAAAGGCTCACAGGGATGGTGGAGGAGCTCCTGGATTTCTCGAAGTTCGTCTCCGGAAGAATCAAGCTTGATTATGAGAATGTTAATTTAGCCGTACTGATGGCGGACATCGGCAAACAAGTGCGACTTCGATCCCTTGGGGAGAATATCAATTTTACGGTTGATTACCCGGACAACCTGTCGGAGTTTATTACGGACGCAAACCGATTAAAGCAGGTTTTCCTGAACATTCTGGACAACGCCTTTAACTTCACAGGTGCAGGGGGGGCCGTTCACTTTCAGGTTAAAGAAAATGAAAGGGAATTCGTTTTCACGATCACTGACACCGGATGCGGAATTCCGGCTGATGAATTGCCCGTTGTAAAGGAGAAGTTCTATAAAGGCAAAAGCTCTCGCTCTAAAAACGGCATTGGCTTATCCATATGTGAGGAGATCGTTACCTTGATGAAGGGCAGGATGGAGATCCACAGTGAAGTCAATGTGGGTACTACTGTTACCGTCGTCCTCCCGAAAGAGGTGAGCGCCGATGGTTAAAAAGATGCTCTTGATTGTCATCGTGCTTCTGATCCTCGGCGGTTGTTCGGATTTACTCGGGACATCTGACACATCGGCAGGAAAAATCATTCCTCCCACCGATACAAGCAGTCCTTTTTCCGGGAAGTGGACCGTTCTGGAAGTGCTGGGTACAGGGGATGAAACGGAGAGTACAGTGCCGCAATGGACGGGGAGAAGCGTGCAGTTTTATGAAGACTGCGTTGCTTTGGACGATACGATATGGGCGAATATTTCATATAAAATAAAGAGGGTGGATGCAGCTGATTATCTGGCGCTGAAATATATGTCCTATCCCGATTTTTTTGCTGAGGATATACAGCAGGTTGAGATAGTTACCGTCTATGCGGACGATAACTACCTTGGAGAAGCTATGAAGATCGATGATTTCAATATGGTCTTCTTTGCTCAGGATAGGGGGCTTTTGCTGATAAAGGTTTCCGATGAGGCAGACATCATGTTGGGTTCATCTAATTCAACGGAGCAGAACCTGATACGAAACAGGAATCAAAGTGCCTCCGGAGTACTTTTAGGTCTGCGGATACCCGGAGAAACCGGTTCTGCATATCGTACACTTTGGGTCGCCGCGGATCGTGGAAAGATGCATCCGGTACTCATGTCTGAGAGTCTGTTTTTCCCACGGACCAGCGGTTTCTGGGAACTCGATGCCCGGAATATTTTCACTGAAGGTATGAGAGGCAGTTTATTGTCGGCACGCAATGTGGCTATAAGTGCTCTTAAAACGGAGATTGGAGATGCCGCGGAAACAGATGCAGCAGCAGATNNGACTCATCGGAGAAAACCATTACCTACATCGGTAACGATTATATTGTGGTAGAGAAAAACGATGAAGGAGTGAGACGGTTAATGGTCTTGCCGGTGGATAATTTATCGTCTTCGACAGAGATAAAGTTTTCCGACTTGCTGGGTGACAAGGGGTTAGACTCATTGTTAACGGCCAGGGAGAAGGCGGTTGATGCATTGCGAAGCAATGGGATCAGACTCTTTGAAAGAAATAGGTTTGATACAAACTTCGGGCTGAAACGGACAAACGGACATTGGACTCTTGTGGGTAGGATCAACTATCAAAGTGAGGGAAAGCTGGCTCATACCGATTATGATATAAAAATAGTTCCGCCGGTCAGCCTGGTCTCCTATGACACCCTGGTCTTAAGCTGGCCAAAGATCAAGGATCGGGTTCCCGATGCCCTGGATGCCTTCACTTCACCCAGTAAGGATATCGCTTTAGTGCAGACAAAAAACAAGTTGACGATTTATAAGATCGGCGCGGAGCAATTATCAGAGAATCCGTTAGCTGAGATAGACATACCGGAAGACGCAACGGTGATAATGGCAGAGTGGGCAACGGGATCTTATGTTGAGAGCTGGGGAAATTCATTTCTCTCTTATGGAGCCAGAGTTCTTGATGAGGACTCGGTTCGTATGCGCTGACACCCCCACGGGGACAGACCCCGTGGTTGATTTTGCACCCAGGGGGACAGACCTTCAGTTGATTTTGCCTCCACGGGGCCTGTCCCTGTGGTTGCATTCTTGGCTAAAATAGAGCCCATGGTTGCTTATAGGAGGAGAATCGTATGTTTAGAAGATTGTTCCCTTATTTTCTGTTGATAGTTGTAGTTTTTGCTCTGTTGACAAGCTGTTCAACAATGAGACCGGTAGAATTTGAAAAGATTTCAGAAGAATTAATGGTACAGATTGATAGAATTCAGGATGATTATTTAAGTGCCATGAATGATAAAAAAATCAGTGAATTGCTTACATTTTATTCTATCACTCATGGCAGTTTTACGGAAAACGACTCCTCTGAACTACTAGTACTTTTTAAGGTAAAAGACGTCCCGCACGCGGGAGGTCTGGACAGGACCATCGCTGCAGTTTATGATGCTGATACATATCTATTGAAAAGTCAAAAAACGTTTATGGCTGATCATGTTTCGATTCAATTGCTTACAGGTGAGAATCAGAGAAAGTATATTTTATATATCGGAAGTGTAACCTACCAAGGATACACAACCTATTCCATTGAGTTATTTGAAATCGAAAAAGACGGATGGCACTCTAAAGCTGTCTCTTCAGAAACATTTACGGAAAATGAGGCTTTTGCATTTACAAACGATACCTTGCAAGTCTTTAATTTGAGCTACATTGATAATGCACCCGTTTATGACTACAAGTACACACTTTATTGGGATAGCGTAGAAGCTACTTTCAGGAAAGAGATGCTATAGGCGTAAGTATACTGCATGGTTGGGAGGTAAGAAAGATAGATCGGAATCATGATAAAAACAAGCTTATAACATTACAAAGCCAAATACTGCAGTGCAGAATATGTCAGGATGCATTTGGATTCGAGCCACGCCCCATCGTGCAGGGCAATTACAATTCCAAAATCATGCAGATCAGCCAGGCTCCATCAAAAAGCGTGTACGAGACAGGAAAGCCGTTTAATGACGCCAGCGGAAGAAAGCTTCGCGGTGAATGGTATCAGATATCGGATGAAGCTTTTTATGATCCGGACAATTTTTATATCGTGTCAATGGCTCATTGTTTTCCGGGGAAGTCGCCCGGAGGCGGAGATCGCCGCCCGCCAAAGGTATGTTCGGAACAGTGGCTTTCGAAGGAAATGGAACTTGTCGATAATCAAATCTATATAATAATCGGAGGGATAGCAGCAGAATACTTTTTTCCGGGAGAAAAGATCACTAAATTGGCCTTTGAAGACAGACAAATCAACGGAAAGCCTGCCTATATATTGCCGCATCCTTCGCCGCTAAATATGAATTGGTTCAGAGATAATCCCACATTTACATCGGAGAGGGTCCCCAGGATCCGCGCCGAGATCCACAAAGTATTAGGATATTGATGAAAAAACTTAATAAATACCCCTTGACAATACAGTCTACAGNNGATCTTATCTGGGCAAATGAGCCCATCCTCTCAGGGGATCTGGTAAAACTATGCGAAGCGGAGTTTTCCTGGAAGAAATCAACTACCTATACCATGTTGAAACGCCTTGAGAAGAAAGAGATTTTTGAAAACAGAGGAGGCACGGTTTTTTCTCTCATAAAAAGGGATGACTTTTATGCGGAGCAAAGCAAGCAGGTGGTCGAAGAGGTCTTCCACGGCTCGCTCCCAAAGTTCATAGCCGCATTTACGAAGAGAAAGAAATTAAGTGAAAATGAAATAAATGAACTTCAAAGATTGATCGATGAGCACAGGGAGGTATAGTTTTGGAAAGTCTTTTCTTACGAATACTCAATATGAGCATTACGGCAAGCTACGTGATTCTGTTCGTGATCGTAGTTCGTCTGTTATTAAAGAAAGCACCGAAGATTTTTTCGTACGCACTTTGGTCCGTTGTATTTTTCAGACTGATCTGTCCCTTTTCCTTTGAGAGCATTTTCAGTTTGATTCGCATTAATCCGCAGACGGTACCTCATACGATCATAAATGCGCAAGCGCCTCAAATCCAGAGCGGTGTTGCAGTGATCGACCAGATTGCCAACAACACTCTGAATCAATCCGTGCCAATGCCTGTCCCGGGTGCAAGCGCAAACCCCATCCAGATCTGGGTGGCGGCGGCTGAGGTGGCCTGGGTGCTTGGGATTCTGATCCTGCTTATATACAGCGTCTTTACAGCGATCAAACTTCACAACAAGTTGAGGTCGGTAACTCCGAAATCAACAGAATTGGCTATTGAAAATGCGTTTGAAATACAGGGGATAAAGACGCCCTTTGTTTTCGGTATCTTCTCACCAAAGATCTATCTTCCGGCAGGACTTTCCGAAAAAGAGAGGACATATATCATAAAGCACGAGCAAACCCATATCAGGCGGTTTGATCACATTATCAAGCCTTTCGCTTTTTTCGTGCTGTGCATACACTGGTTCAATCCTCTGGCATGGATCGCTTTCTTCCTCATGAGTGAGGATATGGAACTGTCCTGTGACGAGAGTGTGATCAGGCAAATGGGCAGTGAAATAAAAAAGGATTACTCCACCTCGCTATTATCCTTGTCAACCGGAAGAAGGATCATCGGCGGCTGTCCACTCGCATTCGGTGAGAACAACACGAAAGGGCGTATTGTAAACATATTGAATTATAAAAAACCTGCATTCTGGGTGGTGGTCGTGGCGATTATTGCGGTGGCGGCGATCGGCGTAGGGCTTATGACAAACCCCCGGGGAGAGCAGTTGACGGAACAAGACTACGCGGAGCAGTTTGTCCGGGAGCAGCTGGCCGCATATAAAGATGCCACGTGGGCAAATTTTGAGAACGTGGAGAGTGAGATCATAACATTTGAGAGGTTGGACCGCTTTGAAGACATTATCGATGATGCTGTTGAGATCTGGCATATTGAGTACCGCTGGAAGCCGGAGGATATCCGGGAGGAAGCGTTGGGAAATGTAAAAGTGGTGGATGGCTGGATCGTGGAGGATGACGATATGGGCTTTTCGGCACTGGTTTTCTCCTATAAGAATTCCAAACCTCAGTACCTAGGCAGACTTTTTACCAATGACGGGCTGAATGGGAACGGTGACACGGTCGCGGGACGGGAAACTCTGCTGAGGTCATTTATGGAACAGCAGAGGCTTATACCGCCTGAAACTTATGCCAGTGATCATATCGTTGTGAAGTTCCCCCTATCAACTGGAGAGACCAGCCAGCTCTTTTTGTCCCAGCCGATAACGCAGGGGTCTTCCGGGATCTGGTGTGTAGAACGGTGGATGGACGGCAATGGTACAGTGTACTATAACATACCTCCTACCAACGTCCGTATATCCGAGTATTATGTAGATCTGCAGAAGCAGTGCGATGAAGGCGAAAATCCATCGCTGCTGGATCCGTTACAGGTGGCTCTTGAATTCATCAATGGTGAAGGCGGGTTAGGACAGCGTGTGTCAGCCGATGAGCTGGAAGTGAAATATTCTGCCACTGTGGAGGATTTTCTGGAAACCCCGGAAAGCCATTATATCGGATACATTTCCAACTTCACCATGGACCAGTCTTCCATGCCGTACTTTCACTTTGATCAGATCGAATGGCTGTCCCTTGAGGATGAGGAAAGGCTGAAGGAGCTGAATATCGATTCCGATGATCTGCCAAACGGTTATTACATTTACAATCCGGAGAACTATCCCATGTACCATCAGGTATCAGATCAGACGGAATATAATATTATCTATGATTTCACCCCCGGAGATTTGGACATCATGCATAAATCCGTCACCTTGGAGGAGTTTGTTGAGTATCTTGAGCAGCTAGGTGATTCCACATCTCTCTTCCGCCTCATCACAAAGGATGGTTATGTGCAGAGCATTACAGAGATGTACGTACCGTAATGATCCTGCGATTGGAAGCAGACAGATAAGGACTCTGAGGAAACTTCGAGAGAACTGTTCACTGTTTTTCAAACTTGATGCTAAAAGAGCAAAAATTTGAGTTGTTCCAGAGTTGCTTTAAATTAGCCCTGAAGTGTGCAAAAAATCCGGTTGTGCATGGGTTAGTTGAGATTTTTATCGGATTCGGTGCAAAATTTCTAGTAGTGCATTGATTTAGTGTTAATATCACTGCATTACTTGAAATTTTGC
>DCUA01000091.1:13372-20556 GCA_002329675.1 Firmicutes bacterium UBA1426
GCGAGCTCTGTCTGTATTCCTTCAGGCACATATTTCCTGATGATACTTTGGTTCGTTTATAAGGCGCTCCAGCCGTAAGGGATCTATGCTATAATAGGCATATAGATTCGGCATATGACAAGGATGGATGAAGTGCTGTACTTAAATTATTTTTCATTTCCCGACCCGGAGAGGGAATTTGACTTTTTCATAGGAGTGAAGAGGACCTGTTATGATTCCTTCTATCCGTTTCAGATCCTTTCGAAATGTGGCCTGGAAAGAATTGATTTTGAACAGGTCACCATTTTATATGGAGGCAACGGCTCGGGTAAGACAACAGCGTTGAACGTAATAGCAGAAAAGACGGGGATCCAGCGTGATTCTGTCTACAATAGATCCAATTTCTATACAGATTACGTGGAAATGTGCCATATGCAGCTGGAATCGGAAATCCCGCCGGATAGCAGGATCATTACCAGCGATGATGTGTTTGATTACATGCTGAACATAAGAAACCTCAATGAGGGCATCGATCAGAAAAGGGAAGAACTCTTCGGCGAATATCTGGATGTAAAATACTCTCAGTTTCAGATGAGATCACTTGCTGATTATGAGCAGCTTAAAAAAGTCAACCTGTCAAGGCGCAAAACACAGTCCCGCTTTGTCAGAGGGAGATTAATGGACAATGTGCGGGAGTACTCCAACGGAGAGAGCGCTTTCAAGTACTTCACGGAAAAGATCGGCGAGAATGGACTGTATATATTGGACGAGCCGGAGAACAGCCTTTCTCCGAAACGACAAATAGAGCTCCGGAAGTTCATTGAGGACTCGGCGCGGTACTTCGGATGTCAGTTTATCATCTCTACGCATTCTCCGTTTCTGCTTGCAATGGCAGGAGCTAAGATATATGACCTGGACACAAAGCCTGTGGATGTGAAGCATTGGACCGAACTTGAGAATGTGCGCACATATTTTGATTTCTTCAAAGCTCATATGGACGAATTTTAGTGCTTATTCAAAATTTGACATAAGTTGATATCAGTGGTACTATACTGTCAAAGAAGGGTTGCCGCTTTTTGCTGGGCGGTCAGTCCTTAATTCGGAAAGGCCGCCTAAATTGCTTAGGCGGTCGTGCTATTTTCTAAGATGTATCATCACAAAGATGGTGATAACCCCTATGATTACAAGAGAGAACGTATGATTTCAAAAACGGTACCCTGATTCAGGTTCGCCACACTCGCTGAGCCATAGACTCCCAGATACAGCCTGGTCTGATCAAGATTCGTTCCTAGACTGACATAATAAGCGGACTGGGACCCAAAGTCATAATCGACGCCTATAGCACTAAGTTCATTCAACTTACAATCAGTCCGGATCCCGGTACAGGCCAGCACACCTCTTGGCGGCGTTTGCCCCCTGCGGACAAAATCGGTGAACACGACATTACCTGTTAAGTCGGGGATTGCATTTCCCATATATGGTTGAACGCCTGTGAGTGCAGTCCCTGCAAATTTATCGGGTCGGGGATCCTGATGAAAATAGCTGATAAGAGGCATAAGACGCTGTGTGGAGAGATCGACAGCTTCATTGTAATAAGCAAATATTTTCTCGTTTTGTGCCGAATTTCCCGGGCAATTCCTTATGATGGATGTGGGAAAAACACCTTCCCAACCCGGCCAGCCCAAGTTCGGAAGGGGATCGTAATCAACGAATGAAAAGATCGATTCTACCAGATCCTGGCCCACATTTCCTACATATTTAATGTATCGGTCGTTCATCCTTTGATAGGCGATGCCGGTGATATTGCGTACTCCTTTGGCGATTACCGTTAGTGACTCCTGAATCGATTGGGGGAGTTCGTCAAAACGCGTGGCTACCGGCGGATCGGTGAGAAATCCATCGGTCGTCACGTCGATTTCAATGATCTTGCCGGCGATTTCCATATCATCTTGACTCAAATGAAAGGGATCATAACCTGAACCGCCATCTCCTGTCGTCAGCACCAGTTTTCCGTTCTCCGGCGAAAAATTCAGGCTGTTGACACCGTTATGATTAAAAAACGGCCTTCTCAGATTGAGCAGTGTACGTAGTTTACGGGGTTGGCCATCCGGTTCCAATATCCATTCTTCAACCGTATCAATGTGATCATAACGCACTTCTCTATCCGTCCATCTCAGGTTCAGAGTCCCGGGATCACAAGGATCCGGCTGAAAGGGTCCGGGAAGCGCACCGGGACCCTGCGTACCGGCAACTGAATAATGGAGATAAAACAGACCATTACCACTGAACTCAGGATGAAAAGCTAATCCCAGCAGACCCCGCTCATCATAACCACCTCTCGAAGTACCCAGCCTTAAGACTTGTTCACGAATATCCAAGAAAGTCTCTATAACCCCGTTGCCCGGATAAAGGATTTCCCCAACTTGGGTGGCTATAAATAATCGCTCAGCTGTCTCTCCGGGAAGAATTGCCGTCTTCAATACAGTGGGCAGATTTATCATGCCCACAATCGGTTGCAAATGAACTCTCACGTTTACCAATGCACTTCCACTCCTTTTATTTGCTTTCTATTAAGAGTATGATTTAAGATGTGCTACTAGCACGATGGAAATGCAATTTTTGTGTAGTACGTGTTACTTGGGTGTGGATTGCATGCCAGATCACGGCTTATAAGCATTCACCCCCAACAACCTGTCTACGGTGACAAAGGAGTATCCCTGCGATCTCAGAGAATGGATGATTTCGGGCAGGACTTCTTTTGTGACAGACTGTGTGAGATAATCGTGCATCAGAATGATGGATCCATCTCTGATATTAGGCATGGTGTTGATCAGGACCTGATCGATATCTTTGTCCCGCCAGTCTTTTGTGTCTGCAGACCATTGGATTGCCCGATAGCCCAGATTGCTTATCTGCCTGAGAACATCATCGTTGACAAAACCATATGGAGGCCTCATCAAAGCAGTTCTAAGACCGGTGACATCATATACGGCGTTTTCTACTGTCAGCAGCTCGTTTCGCAGCTGCTCCTCCGTGAGTGTACGAAAATCCGGGTGAGTGGTGCTGTGGTTGGCCACAACATGGCCTTCGGCAACGAGTCGTGCAATTACATCATTGTGACCGGGAATATTGCTCCCAAGTAAGAAGAACGTAGCCGGTACGCCATATCTTTCCAATACATCCAGTACGGCATTTGTCTCGACGCGATCCGGGCCATCATCGAATGTCAACGCAACTCTAAGCCCATCCGGCTCTCCTCTGAAGAAGAAGGTATCAGGAAAACGGTTGGCTATGGGAGACAGTGTATTTTCTATTGCATCTAATTCTTCCCGGTCCTTGGAACGAAAAGGAACCACCAGCTTTTGCCCTACATAGATCGGACCGGATGGGCTCAGATTGTTCTCCAGAAGCAGATCTGCCACCTCAACACCAAGCTTTTGAGCAATGCTGTTAATGGTATCCCCGGCCTCAACGGTGTACATTTTGGGAACTATGAGAATCTGTCCAACATACAGCAGATCTATATTTCTTATGTTGTTGATATTTGCCAACATTGGTATGGGAACTTCGAATCTTTGTGAGATCTGAGACAGGGTATCACCCGGTCTGACCAGATAGTACTGTCTGTTGGCATCGGGAATAATTAAAACCAGTCCGGGATGGATCAGATCCGGATTAACGACATATTGATTATTTCCCAAAAGTGTATCGATTGTAATACCATAAGAATTTGCGATGCTGCTCAATGTTTCGCCTGCCGCCACACGGTGAACCTGTTCCGCGTAAACCGGCGTTCCCCATAAGCACATTACAACGATGCAGATTATGCTGATTCTTTTCATAATAATCATATTCCGACATTCTCCTTTAACTTCAACCGAAGAAAATTAGTTACTCTTGTGTTGAAAATCGTCGTATTAGTATGTGCAAATACAGAAAAAAGAATGCTATTATAAATGAAGTACATCGACTTTGTTGAGTGATCGGAAGAGAGATGGGAATATATGAGTAATAGGGGTATTACTATATAAAATCATAAATAAAATGTAAAAGGAATTTTATAGAAAGTAAGGGGAATGAAAGGAGAAATCGAATGAGAAAGGTAGCAATCTGGATCCTATTGGTACTGTTGGTCATATCTCTTGTGGGATGCGGCGTTAAGGAAAAAATAGGAGAAAAGGCAGGGGAAGCTCTTGCTGAAAAAATTCTGGAAGAGTCCGGAGCCGAAGATGTAGACATCGATGGAGATACCATAACCATAACAGGGGAAGATGGTGAGGAGATGGTTTTCGGACAAACGGAATGGCCATCATCGGATCTTGCAAAGAGCATCCCCGAATTCAAAGATGGTAAAATCATTACTGTCATGGAAATGAGTGATACCGTTTACATCGGCCTGGAAGAGGTTGATGCCAAAGACGCCGCAAAGTACTTTGAGGTGCTCAAGGAGGAATTTACGGAAGATACTTATGAAATGAACTCAGCAGACGGTGCACAGTTTATGGGAAGCAACGGCAAAGTGAATATTACGGTGGCTTACAGCAAAGACGCATCCATGAGCATTGCGGCTGCCCCAATATCGGAGTAAGAAAGTAAGCAGATCAGAACATAGCCCGGAGCCGGAAAAGCATTTAGCTTCTCCCGGCTCTTATTTTTTTGCCATGGGATGTAAGTGGAGGTTATGATATACTATATGGAATAGTACAATCCGATTGAGAGTTGGAGGAGTGGATCAGATGAAGGTAAAAGTTTGCGTTGGTTCAAATTGTACATTGCTGGGTTCGATGGGTATCTTAGATCAGATCGAGGAGCTGCAGGATCTTATCCGTGAGGATGAAGAGAACTACAAGGATGAAGAGCTGGAGGTCGAGGCGATCAAGTGCCTTGGACACTGCAAAATAATGCACGGAAAGATAGCTCCTATAGCCGTTGTGGATGATGAAGTCATCCTCAATGCCACCAGCCAGGCTGTCATGGAAAAGATCGTAAAGAAGATGAGAAAAGAATAAGGGCTTCGGGGGATAATTACTGATGAAGGAAAGTTACGTTAATTTAATATATATAAGAAGGCAGGTATTCGCCAAAATTGCGCAGATGGGCTATGAAGGAGCTGACCTGAGCGAGCTTGAAAAGGCATCCTTTGAGATTTTACCGGGAGAGGTGGCCACATACAGGGACAGTATCTTCAGGGAGAGAGCGATTCTGGATGAGCGGCTGAGGCTGACTATGGGGTTAGACGCGAGAGATCCCAACGAGTACAGCCGCGTTACGGACGGAATCTCGGCTGTGGATGTGGAAAAAGCCCATTTCATCGAGCCCTTGGTCAATGTCATCACCCATGCATGTGAAGCATGTCCTACGAAGGCTTTTATAGTCACGGATAATTGCAGAAAGTGCCTCGCCCATCCATGTACCAATGTTTGTCCCACCAATGCGGTATCCATAGGGAAGAGCCGTGCAATTATCGATCAGGATAAATGCATAAAATGCGGCCGGTGCAAAGCAACCTGTCCCTATAGTGCAATTGTGCAATACGACAGACCCTGTGCTGCAGCATGCGGCGTAAATGCCATCGACAGCGATTACCTGGGAAGAGCCCAGATAAACAGGGACCGGTGTGTTTCATGCGGACGCTGTATCATTCAATGCCCGTACGGAGCAATTGCGGACAAGTCTCAGATATACCAGCTGATCAAAGCACTAAAAACAGATCCACACATGTATGCCATAATCGCACCGTCTTTTATCGGACAGTTTGGACCTCTGGCTTCTCCTCTTCAAATTGTAGAAGGTATCAAGCAGCTGGGATTCAAAGATGTGGTAGAAGTCAGTCTCGGGGCTGACATTACTACACTCAGGGAGGCAAAGGAATTCCTGGAGAAGGTTCCCGACGAGATCCCATATATGGGAACAAGTTGCTGTAACTCCTGGACCATCATGGTTGAAAAACTCTTTCCCGATCAGTATGAATATATATCCGACTCCTCCTCTCCGATGGTCGAGACGGCAAAATATATCAAGAAAAAGGATCCGGATGCAAAGATCACATTTATAGGTCCCTGCATTTCCAAAAAATTAGAAGCCCTCAGGGATGATGTTAAGGATTATGTGCACTTCGTCATCACCTTCGAAGAACTCATGGGATTGTTCGTTGCAGAGGANNGGGCGTGGTTATGCCATAGCCGGCGGAGTAGCGGAGGCGGTAAAAGCAACAGCCCTGGCCCTGGATCCTACAAAGGAGATCCAGGTGGAAAACGCATCCACTCTGCATGATTGCGTCAAACTGATGAAGCTCGCCAAGGCAGGCAAAAAGAACGGCTACCTGCTTGAGGGCATGGCATGTGAAGGCGGATGCATTGCCGGTCCGGGAACAATAGCATCGGTGAACCGGGTAAGAAAAGCAGTAACAGAGTTTACAAACCGGTCCCCGTATAAGACACCTTTTGATAACACACATATAGAAGGAGAAAGTCTGTCAGAATAAGCACCTTTAACACATATGATACGCTAACACATAAGATACGCTAATACGTGAAATTCATATTTCCTGACATCAGAGAGATCTGCTTTTCCAGCATATATGCATTGGTGGATTTGTTGCTGTAAAAGAACAGAGCTCCGTTTGTAGGGTCCGCCCCGTTGATTGCCTCTTTCGCAGCTTTTATGCAATCTTCCTGGGCGGGCTTTTCGATCCATCCGTTTGCTACCGGTGTAAACTGAATATAACCGTCGATATTCTGATAGATGACTTCTTTGATGGTATTTGGAAATTGGCTGCTTTTCACACGGTTCATGACCACGGCTCCTACAGCTACCTTTGTCTCATATGGCTCTCCCTGCGCTTCAGCAGTTATCAATCTGGCCAGCAGATCCAGTTCATCCACTGTCTTTGCCTTCGTCTGACTTGTTTTTGCAGGAGCAGGGGTTTCTGTCGTCTTTTTAGGGGCTATTGTGACGGTGGTCTGTGTCTCATTTTTGGAGGAGGCTTCAGCAGGTTCGGTTGTATTTACCGGGCTTTCACTCTCTGTATTAAAGCGGTCTGTGCCGCCTCTTCTTACTATGTACATATTGGTAGGCAGATTATATGGCTGATTTATATTGCTTTGAAGATCATTCCCGGTCTTTAGGTTGTCCTCTGCGGCTTCGACCGGTTTTTCTGCCGCAACCGGCTTGTCCTCAGCGGGGACATGATCCACCGTTTCCAG
>DCUA01000139.1 GCA_002329675.1 Firmicutes bacterium UBA1426
GGTTTATCCGGTATCTGCGTCTTTGACTTGAGTCGATATATGGGAGAGGAGCCTGCTGCTTATCGTATTCGCATCGATCTCTTCCCGGAATATTCAGCAGACAGAGTGCTGGAGCTGCTTCTGGCAAGAAAGAGGAAGATGGCAGAGCGTCCGGCGGAGAACCTGTTGAAGGGTATGCTCAATGACAAGTTGATTCCCTTTTATCTTCTGTTATCCCATATACCCGGGGAGGCATTCGTTCATCAAGTAGAAGAAGAACAACTGCTTCGCCTTTCCGGATTGCTTAAGTGTCGTGAGGTTGCCGTAAAGGGAACCAAGGGCTGGGTGGAAGCCCAGGTCACAGTAGGTGGAGTAAAGAGTGAAGAAATCCGGAGCGATACTCTGGAATCTAAATTAGTACCGGGGCTCTTTTTTGCCGGAGAGATCCTGGATATCGACGGGAAATGCGGAGGATGGAATTTGCAATGGGCCTGGAGCTCCGGGTGGACAGCAGGTCTTCATGCAGCAAGTATCAATAACGGCTAAGAGGCATCAGTGAAAACTTAAGAGGAGGAGCAAGAATGGGAATTGAAAAAGGATATATCCAGGTCTATACGGGAAACGGAAAAGGCAAAACGACCGCCGCATTGGGGATTACGCTGAGAACCCTTTGTGCGGGAAATCGGGTTTTCTTCGGACAGTTTATGAAAGGTCAGGATTACAGTGAATTGAAAGCCCCCGAATACTTCGATAACCTGGATATGGAGCAGTTCGGTACCCCTTCCTTTGTCCGGGGTGAGCCATCACCGGAGGATATAGAGAATGCAAAGAAAGGTCTGGCGAGGATGAAGGAAGTACTGTCTTCCGGAGACTACGATATGGTGGTATTCGATGAAATCAATACAACGCTTTTCTTCAAGATGCTAAAAGTGGAGGATGTGCTGGAAGTGTTGGATCTTAAGAAGGAAGGGACAGAGGTCATCCTCACCGGAAGATATGCACCCCAGGAGATCATTGACCGGGCAGATCTTGTGACAGAGATGCGGGAGATCAAACACTATTACAATGCAGGCGTCAATGCCAGAGTAGGTGTAGAAAACTAATTTAAGACTGCCACAGGAGAGATTCTGTGGCAGTTGCTGTAAAATTCAGTATGTTTATTTGATCAAACTGTGGCCGGTCATTTCCACCGGCTTTTCAATTTCTGCCAGGTCTAAGAGCGTAGGAATCACATCAGCGAGGATACCGCCTTCCATGAGCTCTACCGGTCTGTCGGCCATTACGAGAAATGGCACCGGATTCGAGGAATGGGCTGTGATCACCGACCCGTCCGCATAGCGCATGCAATCTGCATTGCCGTGGTCAGCTGTGAGGATCAACTGGCCATCTGATCGCCGGAGCGCTGTTACAACCCGATCGACGCAGGTATCCAGTACCTCGATGGCTTTGACAGTAGCTTCAACATTACCCGTATGCCCCACCATATCCGGATTTGCGAAATTCAATATGATAAAATCGTATTTCTTCTCGTTAATCAGTTCTATTACCCTGTCTGTTACCTCATAGGCGCTCATTTCAGGTTTTAAGTCGTAGGTTGCTACCTTGGGAGATGGGATAAGCAGTCGGTCTTCACCTTTATTGGGGGCTTCCACTCCACCGTTAAAGAAAAAAGTCACATGGGCATATTTTTCCGTTTCGGCAATGCGCAGCTGTCGAAGGCCTAATGCGGAAATGTATTCACCGAATGTATTTATCAGAGATTGGGGAGGGAAAGCTACTAATACGTTAGGCATTTCTGCATCGTATTGAGTCATACATACATAGCAGAGTCCCGTGGGCCGTTTTTTCCTCTCAAAGCCGTTAAAGCAGTCATCCACAAAGCAGCGGGTTAACTGCCTGGCCCGGTCAGGCCGGAAATTAAAGAAAATGATCGCATCTTCATCCTGTACAACTGCAACGGGATGGCTGCCTTGTATTATTAAAGTAGGTTTCACAAATTCGTCGTTTTCTCCTGCTTCATATGCCTGCTTTAGTGCATCTGACGAATCGGAAGCATGCCTGCCAATACCTTCTGTCAGCGCCTCATAAGCCAAACGGGTCCTTTCCCAGCGCCGGTCCCGGTCCATGGCATAATATCTCCCGGATATGGATGCGATCTTTCCGACACCCAGCTGCTCCATAAAATGATCCAGCTGATCCAGATAGATCTGCGCGCTGCGCGGAGGAACATCTCTTCCGTCTAAAAAACAGTGGACATATACCCGGTTCAGACCCTTTTTCTTAGCCAATTCCAGAAGAGCATAGATGTGGGAGATCTGGCTGTGAACGCCTCCGTCGGACAGGAGTCCCATCAAATGAAGGGAGGAATCTCTGGAAAGAGCATGATCCATTGCGGCATTTAGCTCGCTGTTATTATAAAAGTCTCCTTTTTCAATTTCTTGAGTAATACGGGTCAGATCCTGATATACTACGCGACCGGCTCCGATGTTCAGGTGACCAACTTCTGAGTTTCCCATCTGACCTTCCGGAAGCCCTACCGCGATTCCGGAAGCTGTAAGCGTGGTGTTTGGAAAGGTTGAGAAGAGGCGATCCAGATTAGGTGTGGAAGCCAGTGCAATGGCGTCGGTACAGGCATCGTCTGTACCCTTCCCAAATCCGTCCAGTATCATCAACATTGTGTTCATAAACTTGTCTCCATGTATTGTTATCATCAAATATTTGTTTGTATCATCTGCAGAGAAGCGGAGTTCGCTCTGTCCGCCTGCATGCAGATTATAACAGGAAAGGGCGGAAAATCATATAGCCTCACCTTATTTTTTGGTATAAGATAGAATCAGAACATTATTGTTCACTCCCGTTTCATCTGAGATATAGGAGGCACTATGAACTGGACTGAAGAACAGAGGCAAGTCATTGAGCTCAGAGAAAAGAGCATGTTGGTGTCCGCGGCAGCGGGATCCGGAAAGACCGCTGTACTTGTAGAACGCATCAAACAACTCATTCTCAAAGAGGGGCTTTCCCTCGACGAGCTGCTGGTGGTGACTTTTACCAATGCGGCTGCTTCGGAAATGCGGGAAAAAATCGTTTCTTCTATCCCGGAGCAGATGAACAATATACATAAAGCACATATCAGCACCTTCCATGCCTTTGCACTGGACGTGATCCGCCGGTATTTCCACATTATCGATATTGAACCGGGTTTTAAGATCTGTGATGATGCCCAGAGAGTTTTGCTCCAGAACGAAGCTATGGAGGAGCTCTTTCATGAAAAGTTCCAGAAGCAGGATCCGGATTTCTTGCTTTTTCTCAGACTTTACGCCGGAAGCAAAAACGAGGACGCTGTCAAAGCGATGATACTGGACCTCCACAGCTTTATTCAAAGCCTTCCGGAGCCATTTTCATGGCTGGATGAGATGATAGAGTGCCTCGCCGGTGATGAGTCCACATTCAAGGAGAGCCTTTTATATCAGGAAATGCTTGCAGATATCCACACAGAGCTCCAATCCATCGAGGCAGATTGCGACAGAGTGTTACAAAGGGTGTCGGAATGCGGACTGGCAAGTCTGGTACCAAAAGCCCAAAGAGATCTCGAAGCGGTGGAAGGACTCCTTAAAGCATTTTGCGAGGACTTCGATAGCGGAGCGCGTCACATGGAGAGCATTGCATTTCAGAGGTTTGTTGCTTCCAAAGAAGACAAATCCGGCTATGAGGATATAAAAGAGGAAGTTTCATTTCTTCGTAACAGGGCGAAGGATAGTCTTAAGAAGCTCGTATCAAGCTACTTTTCAAAGCCGATAGATGTGTACATTTCTGAAATGAACCAGACTTATTCTGTTGCGAAGATCTTGAGAAACCTTGTGGCAGAATTTGATAAAATATATATGGAGCGAAAGGAAAAGAAAGGTCTCATAGATTTTTCGGATATTGAACATTTTGCGTTGAGAATTTTATCCCATGAAGAAGCAGCATCGGAATATCGCAGCAAATTCAAGTATATTTTTATAGACGAATACCAGGACAGCAATCTGGTACAGGAAGCGATCGTTGAAAAAATCCGGCGGGAGAACAACGTTTTCATGGTAGGGGATGTAAAGCAGAGCATCTATAAGTTCCGTCTGGCAGAGCCGGAGATATTTCTGAACAAATATGAGTTATTCAAAAAAGGTACAGATCCCTATTCTATGAAGCTTGATCTGAACCGCAATTTTCGCAGCAAGGGTCCAATCATCGATGTGGTCAATCATATCTTTAGCCGCATTATGGATCGGAAGAGCACCGGGATCGAATACAATGAAGAGGCGGCCCTTTATAAAGGGGTGAGCTATGAGGGTCCTCTGGAGCACAAAACAGAGCTTCATTTAATAGAGGACCGACAGATCGAGGATGAGGCACTCGACGATGAAGTAGCGGATATGAAAAGGGCAGAACTGGAGGCATACGTTGCTGCAAACCTGATCAAGAAGAACAAAGGACTGCCCTATTATGATGAGAAGACCAAACAGCAACGTCATCTGAGCAACAAGGATATGGTGATCCTGCTCCGAAGCGCGGCGGGAACGGCGGACATCTATTATGAAACCCTTGAGAGAGAAGGCATCCCGGCCTATATGGATATGGGAGACGGATATTTCGATACTCTGGAGATTTCTGTTTTTTTGAACCTGCTCAAGGTCATCGATAACAGAAAACAGGATGTAGCCCTCCTCAGTGTATTGCGTTCTCCTATTTTCAGCTTTTCTATTGACGAGCTGGCGGAGATCCGGGCTGCTGAGAAAAGGGGATCCTACTTCGACGCCTTTGCCAGATACAGCCGTACAGGCGGGAATGAAGATCTGAGACAGAGGTGTCATCGTGCCCTTTCCCATATCGACCAATGGAAACAGAGGGCAAGGTTTCTCCCAATGTCAGACTTTCTCTGGCAGTTGATCCAGCAGACCGGTTACTATAGTTATGTCGGAGCCCTTCCCGGGGGGACGCAGCGTCAGGGAAATCTCAGGTCTCTGGCGGACAAGGGCGCAGTCTATGAGAGCAGTTCAGGAAAGGGCTTATTTGGATTTATCAATTACATCGAAGCGGTGAAAAAGGGAAAAGTAGCTTCGCCCCCTATCAAATTAATCGGAGAAAACGATGATGTAGTT
>DCUA01000043.1 GCA_002329675.1 Firmicutes bacterium UBA1426
TATATATAAATAATTGTTTCACCGACCACGAGGCGTACCCAAAAGGTGTCCATCTGCGGCCTGCCCTGAAAACCCGTGGTAGTCTGTTGTCATTATGAAAGGCGAACTGGTCAGCGAAAGTAAGTAACTTGTGGATCAACCAATGAATTACACGCGCATCACATCGTGAGATGGGCTGATGAGCCAAGGATGAGGATCGTTTTGGGCAACGGAATCACCCTGTGTCGTTTATGTCATGAAAAAGAACACCAGAAAGAAGTGTAACGCGCGAGAGGAACGATTTGTCCAGGAATACCTGATTGACTTAGACCCTCATCGTGCAGCAATCGATTCCGGATACAGCAAAACGATAGCTAAGTCGAAAGCCTTTCAGTGGGTAGCTGGAGGCGGAAGGTCAACAAAGCCATATCTTTTTGAAGCCATTCAGGTGGCAATGGATGAACGCTCCAAGCGCACCGAGATCACCCAGGACATGGTGGTTAGGGAATTGGCGGCAATCGGCTTTGCGGACATGGCTGATTTCGTCACAATCAATGAGAGCGGCATGATCCAGGCGAATCCGCTTAACACTCTGGAGGAAGGCAAAAGCAGGATCATCCGGAAGGTCCGGGAGAAGCGGGTTATCAAGTCCACGGCTGAAGGCGATCAGATCCTCGATGCCACATACGAGTTTGAACTGTGCGACAAGGTCAAAAGCCTGGAATTGCTGGGCAAGCACCTGAAGATGTTCACGGATAAAGTTGAATTTCCAGACAAAGACGGCAACCCTCAAAATTTGACCTGCTTCCCCCCGGAACCGAAGACCATGGAAGAGTGGGAAGAGATGGTTAAGGCGCAACGAAAAAGGGAACAGACGGCGAAAGAGAATAATGGGTAATGGCTTTTTGGACGCCTCAACCAGGACCGCAATCAAGAGCCGCAATCTGCCCGGCCGATGTAACGATGTTCGGAGGGAGCCGCGGCGGAGGGAAGTCAGATTGTGCAGCAGGGCGGCATATCCGGGGCGCTGAAAAGTACGATAAGCACTGGAATGGTCTGATAGTCAGACGGAAATACAAGGAATTGGCCGAAATGAGACGACGGTTTGATGAACTGATAGCGGACGGAATGCCAGCCGAAAGAATTGGCGGAGACCAGCAGACCAATTATGTCCGGTTCAAGAACGGCGCTCAGGTTTCCCTGGTTGCTATCAGCGATTTGTCTCGCGTTTCTGATTTTGTAGGCCAACAATACACGGAGATCACTATCGACGAGGGAACTACATTTCCCTTTTTCTATTCCATGATCGATAAGCTGAAAGGCTCCTGCCGGTCGGCCCATGGTGTTCCGTGCCGGATGTTTGTAACCGGTAACCCGGGCGGGCCGGGGCACAACCAGGTTAAGGAATATTTTAAATTAGGGAACACTTTCGGTGTGAAACCCGAAACCGTCCTCCGCGATAAGGACGGCCAGACGAGGGTTTTTATCCCTTCCTTCCTCGATGACAACCGAATCCTCTGCGAAAGCGATCCAACCTACGTCAATCGTCTCAAATCCATATCAGATCCCGCATTAAGAAAGGCGTGGCTGGACGGCGACTGGGACGTTTATATCGGCCAGGCATTTCTTCTCTCCGACGCTCATATCATCGATCCTATTCCGATCCCTCAGTATGCACCGCTCTACATGACGTTTGACTGGGGCTACGGCAAGCCGTTTTCGGTTGGTTGGTGGTGGGTGGATTCGGAGGGCCGGATATATCGGTTTGCGGAGTGGTACGGATGCACCGGTACGCCTGACGAAGGTTTGCGGATTGTAGATTCCGAGATCGCGGATGGAATCAGGAAACGCGAGAAAGAGCTGGATATCTGGGGATCTGATCGGATGATCCGCCTCGCTGGTCCCGACTGCTGGAACAAGAAGCCGGATTACCGTGGCGGTGGACAGGCTCCTTCGACGGCGGAGACTTTTTCCAAGTTCGGCATTTTCCTTGCCCAGGGAGACCCGGCAAGAATTCAGAAAATCCAGCAGTTCCGAGAGCGGCTGCTTGTGCCGAGAGATGAAAGCGGTACACAGATCGACCGACCGATGCTGCAGGTCTATCGGACATGCAAACATTTTATCAGGACCATTCCCGCATTATCAATGGATGAGAGTAATCCGGAGGACATTGACACCGATCAGGAAGATCACTGCCTGCATGGTGATACTGAAGTCATCACCGATACTGGCGTCAAGCGCATCAGGGATATGGTTGGTACAACCGGGATGGTGTTGGGGTTGGAAGGATGGGTTCCATATTCTGACTGTAAATTGACGAGGAAATATCAGGATGTTGTATTAGTGAACTTTGACAATGGTATCTCATTGATATGCACTAAAGATCACAAAATACTCACAAAAACAATGGAGTGGGTTAAAGCGGAGGACTTGACTAATAAGCAATGTCATATTAATATGGTAGAAAATCTTTTAGAGGAGAATCTGCCATGCGAGTCAAAATTATTAGTGAAACAACCCAAGAATTCAACGGAAAGCGGTATTGGAAGGGCAAAGCGGCGCGATATTTTGGAAGAACACCGAAGCATGAGCCTCCAACGAGAATACACAGGGCTGTTTGGGAATACCATAACGGCACTATCCCTGAAGGGATGCACGTCCATCATAAAGATGGTGATCCGGCAAATAACCAAATTGAAAATCTTGAGTTACGAAGCGCAAGCCGTCATCTATCAGAACATAGCAAGAATAATGACCATGAAGCATGGATTGAGTCTATGCATAGAGGGGCCAACAAATGGCATGGAAGCCCGGAAGGAAAGGCATGGCACAAACGCCATTATGAAGAGCATTGCAAGGGTGGCTTGTTTGACAAAACAGAACATAAAGTATGCGCTCTGTGCGGGAAAGAGTTTGAAGGGAAGCCATGGTCAAGATATTGCTCAAGAAGATGCCAGCAGAGGGTTGCGAACGCTATCAGCATGGAGAGATGCAAAGAGCCAAGGATTTGCCCGATATGCGGGAAAGAGTTTGTCGTTCACCGATCCTCTAAGCAGAAAAATTGTTCCAGAAAATGCGGGGCGGCTGCGGCAAAAACAAAGCGTATCCACAGTAAAGACGGTAAGTTTGCACGGAAAGGCTGATGTTTATTGTCTGAATGTTCCATATCCTCATGCTTTCACGATTAAGGGTGGGGTTATGGTTCATAATTGCTACGATGAGGCCTGTCATATCGTACAGGCCCGACCGCTATCTCTCAGGGTGCCCGAGCCGCGGAAGACCGAGGCGCAACGGCACATC
>DCUA01000101.1:0-1915 GCA_002329675.1 Firmicutes bacterium UBA1426
ATCCGATCATCCAGGATGACGGTTTTGGTGGCGGAGCTGACAGCCGTAATGGGCCGGGCTTGTCCGGCTTTCACATCGCCTATTGACTTTGTGCGATTTACCAATTCCTCTATATATTCCGGCGTGGTCCCGCAACAGCCTCCTGCAACAGATACACCCGCCCGGAGCATCTGCTCCATGGCATCTGCGAACTCCCTTGGACCCACATTGTAATGGGTATGTCCATCTACCATTTCCGGCAACCCCGCATTGGGCTGGACCATTACGGGTACTCTTGCGTATTGCAGCATCTCACTGATGATCGGTATCATCTGCGCAGGCCCCAAGGAGCAGTTTGCACCCAGTGCATCGATTCCCAGATCCTGCAAAGTGGTAACCACAGTGAGGGGATCTGCTCCCATCAGCATCCTGCCGTTCTCCTGAAAGGTGACCGTGCAGAACAAGGGAAGATCAGTCAGTTCCCTGGCTGTAACAATGGCAGCCTTTGCTTCGTAAAGGTCACTTTGGGTTTCTATAAGGATCATGTCGGCACCGGCCTTGATACCGGGCTCGATCTGTTCGCGGTACAAGTCGCAGGCTTCTTCAAAGCTCAGCTCTCCGGAAGGCTTCATAAGCTTTCCGATCGGACCAAGGGAAAGTGCTACGAATCTCTTCCGACCGGATTCCGCCCGAACCGATTCATATTCATCTACCGTTTCCCGAGCCAGCTTCACCGCCCCCGTGATGATCTGCTCAACGGTAAATCCGGACCCTCCCACCTTGAGGCGGTTGGCTCCGAATGTATTGGTGCTTATAATGTCACTGCCTGCAGATAAGTATTGTCTGTAGATATCCTTGAGGATCTCAGGATGGGTGAAATTGAAGAGCTCCGGGATCTCCCCTGCGGGCAACCCATACTTTTGAAGCATGGTTCCCATGGCTCCATCGAAAATAAGAATTCTGTTATTCAATAGCTGGCGTATCTCCATAGCACGTCCTCCGAATGTATAATTTTATCATAGCGGAATAGTGAATACAAGCATCGGGAGGGCGTCGATTAATCCTAGGCCTGCAATCTCCTGATGTGCTCAATGTTACCCATGATCCGTTTTGCCGTCTCCGGTTTGTTCATTGTATAGAGATGGATGCCGCGGACGCCCCAGGCCATGAGGTCGATGATCTGCTCTATTGCATAGGCTTCACCGGCTTCCTTTAATGCTTCCGGGTTGTCTTCATAGCGATCCAGTATGCGGCGGAACTTTGGGGGTATGGAACAGCCTGACAGCTTTGTGATGCGCAGGATCTGGTTCTTGTTCAGAACGGGCATGATCCCTGCTGATACGGGGAGATCAATACCGGCCAGCTCGATTTCTTCCATAAAGCGATAGAACAGTTCATTGTCAAAGAACAGCTGGCTCACCAGAAAGTCCACTCCCTGATCCACCTTTTCCTTCAGGTATTTGATATCCTTAACCTTGCTTTCGCAATCGACGTGCTTCTCCGGATAGCAGGCGGCACCGATGCTGAAGAATTTTTCTGCCTTAGCCTCCTTCACCAGGTCACAGGCATATTCATAGTGCAGGGGGGTCGGGAATTCGAAGTCCGGATCTTCCGGGATGTCTCCACGAAGAGCTAACACGTTTTCAATATTGTTCTCCTTCAACTGGTTGAATATCTTCTGAATTTCTTCTTTTGTGGAGGATATGCAGGTCAGGTGTGCTAAACTTTCGATTCCATAATCATTTTTGATTTTGGATGCTATTTCAACAGTTCTGTCCTTTGCTTTACCACCGGCTCCATAAGTGACACTGATGAAGTCCGGCTTTATGTCAGAAAGACCGTCCAGTGTGTCATAAATCGTCTCTACAGGGGATGTCAGCTTTGGCGGAAAAACCTCCAGGGACATGACCGTTTTCTTCGTTGCAAACATTTCCTT
>DCUA01000101.1:2001-2354 GCA_002329675.1 Firmicutes bacterium UBA1426
ATGATTTCAAAATGCAGGGAACAGGGGTCGGAATCCTGCGAATACCACTTGGCGCTGTAAATGGTCCGGACTGTGGACTCAGGAACGTTACCTCCTGCCGCCATAAAGCATCTGAAATCCTGTTCGCCGACCAGTTGCTCTGCTGCACGTTTCATGTCATCCAGTTTGAGAGGTTTTTCAATTTGATAACAGTAATTTCGCTGCAGGATGTCGGGCTCGGGGGCGTTGCGTATCTTATAGATGTACTTTTTGCCGAGGGCATCAAAGCGGGGATGAAATTCCATGTCCACTTCTTTTGCCTCCCGTATTCTCACATCTCCTACCGCATAAGGACCTTCCCCTGCCAGCAGATG
>DCUA01000101.1:2445-2645 GCA_002329675.1 Firmicutes bacterium UBA1426
GGCCGGGTTGCCGCTGCCATCCGGAGAAGTTAGTACCGTCGTATTCAATTGTCAGCAAAACGTTTTTCATAATTGCGGACATTATACCATAAGACCAACCACAGGGACAGACCCCGCGACTGTTTTTACCTCCGCAGGGTCTGTCCCCATGGTTGCTTTTGAACCCACGGGGTCTGACACCGTGGCTGCTTTTGAACCCA
>DCUA01000058.1:0-806 GCA_002329675.1 Firmicutes bacterium UBA1426
GACCCCCTGTTGCCCCCTCCAAGGATGCCGGCTGAAGGTGACATCTGCACAGCCTACCAAGGGCTTCCCGGAGCCTGGGGCGAGCAGGCATCTCTGAACCTCTTTCCGAAGGCGGAAAGAAAGAATATGAGAACCTTTGAAGACGTATTTATTGCTGTGAAAAATAAAGAGGTGGACTACGGCTCTGTTCCCATTGAGAACTCTAAGACGGGAGCTATCGGAGAAACCTATGATCTGTTACGGAAATATGGATGTTATATTGTCGGTCAGACCCGTGTTCGGGTAGATCACTGCCTGATGGTGGTCCCTGGTACGAAGCTGTCTGACATCCGGGAGGTGTTGTCACATCCAGAAGGCTTGCAGCAGTGCAGTGCCTATCTGAAAAAGCAGTCCTGGGATTTAATTGAATGCAGAAATACTGCAGTGGCTGCAAACCAGGTGGCAGAAAAAGGTGAGAAAAGGTATGCGGCGATAGGTTCCAAAAGGGCGGCAGAGTTAAATGGTCTTGAGGTTCTTGTTGAAAATATTACAGATGATCAAAGCAACAGCACTCGTTTCATAGCCATTGCTGATAAGCCGGAGTATGATTCTTCCTGCGACACTGTGAGCATAACCTTCCGTACTTCTCACAGGAGCGGAGCACTCTGTGAAGTTTTGTTCCACTTTATGGCTGCGGGGATCAATCTGAGCCGTATCGAATCAAGACCTATGATGGGAGATAAATACTGCTTCTTTGCCGAGCTTGTCGGGAATATCGACGATGAAGCTGTTCAGAGAGGGCTTCGCAACGCTGCTGCTTCCTGCGG
>DCUA01000058.1:875-5513 GCA_002329675.1 Firmicutes bacterium UBA1426
TAGCCGCGCGCTGCGTGCCGTACGATCGAGATGGCCCATCCTGCCTGGTTGGCACTTGCTTGCACTCGCTGTGGTGCTACCCTCCCTGCACCAGTAGCTAAAATATAATTAACGGCGAAAACCAGAGCATTTTATGGTACAATAAAGTGCATGCCCGACAGGACTTATGGCAGGCNNAACGGAAGGTTGCGGTGAACATTATGGCACAGCTATATTACAGATACAGCACGATGAATGCAGGAAAATCCATAGAATTGATCAAAGTTGCCTACAACTATGAGGAGAGGGGAAAGCGGGTACTGGTGCTGGTCCCCGGTGTGGATGACAGGTTTGGCAAGGGAGTAGTGTGTTCCAGGATCGGAATAAGCCGGGAGGCTATAATCGTGAATGATGAGACCAACCTATTGAAACTATTCATGGAAGCGAATGCAGAGGCAGAAATTGACTGTGTCCTTGTAGACGAATGTCAGTTTTTAAAGAAACATCATGTGCAGGAATTAGTTGAGATAGTCGACAGCTATGATACTCCGGTCCTTGCCTATGGACTGAAAAATGACTTCCGAAACGAACTTTTCGAGGGGTCCTATTACATGTTGGTCTATGCAGACAAGATCGAAGAGATAAAAACCATATGCTGGTGCGGCAGAAAGGCGACTATGGTAGCCAGAATCGTTGACGGGAAGTTCGTTAAGACGGGAGAGCAGATCGTCATCGGAGGCAATGATATGTATATTTCCCTGTGTCGTAAGCATTATAATGATGGCAGAGTAGGCGACAAACTCTTGAAATAAAGAGGGATCCGGGTAGAGTAAACAGCACATCGCCTTCCAGACGGTGTGCTTTGTTTTTTCTTGTTATGACAGGAGAATTGTGGTACAATACTCCGATAGAATTCAGAAGACTACACAGAATACGAGCAAAGGAGGTGGATTCTATGAAAAAATTATCAACGACTTTGGTAAATATGGAGGTGTCCTCCATCAGAAAACTGACACAATATGCAGAGGCTGCCAAGGCAGCAGGGAAAAAGGTATACCACCTCAACATCGGACAACCTGATCTTCCTGTGCCCCGGGAGTACTATGAACATATAAGAGCCTTTGATGAGCCCACAGTAGAGTATATGCCCTCGCAGGGAATACCTGAACTTCTCACCGCCATGGAGAAATATTACCAGGATCATGGCTTTAGTTTCAAATCCAATCATATTGCAGTCACCACAGGGGGTTCAGAAGCGATCCTCCTGACTATTCTGGCAATGACCGATCCCGGAGACGAATATATAGTATTTGAACCTTACTACTCTAACTACAATACCTGCTTTACCATGTCCGGCGGAATTCCGGTTCCCGTCACCACAAATGTAAAAAACGGCTTTCATGTCGAAAGAAAAGCCCTGGAGGCTAAAATTACTGCCCGGACCAAGGGTATTATAGTGACCAATCCGGGCAATCCGACCGGCACTGTACTGACTCCGGAGGAGCTTCGCATGATAGCGGATGTCGCAAAGGAGAATGACCTATATATCATTTCCGATGAAGTATACCGGGAAATCGTTTTTGACGGGAGAGAAATCACAAGCTTTGGCTACCTTGAAGACATTCACGACAGACTGGTGATTATCGACAGCGTATCCAAGAGATTCAGTGCTTGCGGAGCCCGGATCGGAGCGGCGATAACCAAGAACGAGGAACTCTTCAGCATTATCTTTAAGTGTTGCCAGGGACGTCTTGCTGTTTCAACGTTAGAGCAGCATGGAGCGGTGGGGCTCTATTCGACGGGATTCAGAGTCATAAACGAGGAAAGGGCTGAGTTCGAAAAACGCAGGGATACGGCCTATGAAGCTCTCCTTAAAATTCCGGGTCTTGCATGCAGCAAACCGGAAGGCGCTTTCTACATGATGTGCAAACTGCCTGTAGAGGATGCAACAGACTTCCTCATTTGGATGCTGGAGGAGTTCGACGATGAGGGAGAAACGATTATGGCAGCCCCCGGAGAAGGGTTTTATGCCACGGATGGCCTTGGAAAGGATGAAATCCGTATAGCTTTCATTATAAAATGCGAACTGCTTAAGAGAGCAATCGAGATTTTAGGAAAAGGCCTGGCTGAATACAATAAAGCGAAAAGATAGCGTTTATGCAACAATCAGAACATGGGGGGAGGTATAGAAAACCGATGTCGGAGAAACAGAGACTATTACTTCACAGTTGCTGCGGACCGTGCAGCACCGCAGTGGTTGAGCGTCTTTCCGATGATTACGCTATAACCCTGTTTTTCTTTAACCCCAACATCACAGACACGGATGAATATGAGAAGAGAAAGGCTGCCCAGCTTCAATTTATAAAGCGGTACAATGAGGATAAACCCTCGGGCACTCCGATTGAATTTATGGAAGGGCCCTACGATACAAAGGGTTTTTATCAAAGAATCAAAGGACTGGAATCAGAACCTGAAGGCGGATCCCGTTGCATTGAATGCATCAGGTTTCGTCTTTCCAAAACGGCAGAGCAGGCTTGTGACCTGGGTTTTGATTGTTTTGGAACTACCCTTTCCGTAAGCCCTCACAAGAACTATACACAGATCTCCCAAATCGGCAGGGGATTGACCGACTGCAGGGATCTCACATTTCTTGACATGGATTTCAAAAAGAAGGCTGGCTTTCAGAGATCCATACAACTATCACGTGAATACGAACTCTATCGGCAGAACTACTGCGGATGTGAATATTCAAAATAGAAAAGGAAAAGAGGTGTATCGATGGCAGGTAAATTGATTATTCCAAAAGACTATGAATCCCCTCTGGATTTGATGGAAACCCAGAGAGCGATCAAAAAAATCAAAGATTTCTTCCAACAGGAACTGGCCTATGGCCTGGAACTTCGAAGAGTATCGGCCCCCTTGCTGGTAGACCCGGCAAAAGGTTTGAATGATAATCTCAACGGTGTGGAGAGGACGGTATCCTTTACCATTAAAGACATGAATGAAATGGTGGCAGAGGTACCGCAATCCCTGGCAAAATGGAAGCGAGGCGCCCTGGCTCGCTACGGCATAAAGCCGGGAAAAGGTATATACACGGACATGAACGCTCTCAGAAGGGATGAGGATCTGGACAATCTCCACTCTGTCTATGTGGATCAATGGGACTGGGAAAAGGCGATCCGGAAAGAAGACAGAAACGAGGAGTATCTTAAAGAGACCGTTGTTACGATATATAATGCGGTTAAAAATCTGGGTGATTATGTGAACCGATTGTATCGGGAAATCAGGACGGAACTGCCCAACGAGATCTTCTTTATTACCGCGCAGGAGCTGGAAGACCGGTATCCGGATATGGATCCAAAGGATAGGGAGGATGCCATAACCAGGGAAAAGAGAGCAGTATTCATCTCAAAGATCGGGGGCACATTAAAATCCGGACAAAAACATGATGGCAGAGCCCCGGATTACGACGATTGGGATCTTAACGGTGACATCCTATTGTGGAACGAAGTTCTCGAATGTGCTTTTGAGATCACTTCTATGGGTATAAGAGTTGACGAAGAGTCCTTAGTCCGTCAACTGAAAATAGCCGGAGAGACGGACCGGCTCAAATTGGAATTTCATCAGCAGATATGCAACCGCGAACTGCCTTACTCCATCGGTGGAGGAATCGGTCAGTCCAGGCTCTGCATGTACTTCCTGAGAAAGGCCCACATCGGTGAAGTGCAATCCGCGATCTGGCCTGAAGACATGATACGAACTTGCGCAGAGAACAAGATATACCTATTATAGCATCAGCACCTCTTTCGGAGACGGTAATGGAATATGTGAACCTGATCATCGATAATAACACGGATAAAACGGACATGCTCTATACCTATGGTTCCGAAATCGAAGGATTGAAACCCGGTGATAAGGTGACAGTTTCTTTTGGCAAACATAATCGCACTTGCAGTGCATATGTTCACTCCATGGCAGAAGGGCCGGATCCCAGGATCAAGAAGTATAAATACATCATAGAAAAAGATCCTCTGATCTCACTGCCCTCTGATGCCATAGGAGTCTGCGACTGGATGAAGCAGCGTTATTTTTGCAGATATATGGATGCTGTGAAATGCTTTTCTCCAGTGGGGGCTGCTGCAAAGAGAAAAGCGCGGAAGGATATTTTTGAAGGGAAAGAAGTAGAAGCGGTTTCTCCTCCCGATCTGACGGAAGAGCAGAGAGTAACGGTGGAAGCGATTCTTCCTGCTGTTAATCGGGATGAGCATAAGGTTTTTCTGATCCACGGCGTCACCAGCAGCGGTAAAACAGAAACCTACATAAGGGTCATAGATGAATGTCTGCGCCTTAATAAAACGGCTATTATGCTCGTTCCGGAAATATCTCTGACGACGCAGACCATCCGCCGATTTCAGGAAAGATTCGGAAGTGAACAACTGGCTGTACTGCATAGCAAACTTTCAACGGGTGAACGCTACGATCAATGGATGCGAATTAAGAACGGAGACGCAAAGGTCGTCATAGGAGCCAGGTCAGCCGTATTCGCACCGGTTGAAAACATCGGGGTCATCATTTTGGATGAGGAGCACGAAACCACATACAAATCGGATATGACTCCGAAATACGACACTATTGAGGTGGCAATTGAGAGGGCTCGCC
>DCUA01000058.1:5632-12807 GCA_002329675.1 Firmicutes bacterium UBA1426
GATATAGTTGATATGAGAGAAGAGCTTAAGCAGGGAAACAAAAGTGTCTTCAGCAGAGAGTTGTATCGGCAGATCCGCACCAACCTGGATGAAAAGCGACAAATCATCCTCTTTCTAAACCGGCGGGGTTACGCTACTTTTCTGTCCTGCAGAAGCTGCGGCTATGTGATGCGATGTTCGGAATGTGGTATTTCCATGACCTATCACAAGTCAGAAGGGGATGCCATCTGCCACTTCTGCGGAAGAAGAACTAAGGTGCCTGCTACCTGTCCCGAATGCGGGAGCAAATACATACGCTATTTCGGAACCGGTACGGAAAAAGTAGAGGAACTGGCAAAGGAAGCATTTCCAGATGCAGTGATCGAGCGCCTCGATCTGGATACGTCAAAGCGCAAAGGAAGCATCGATGGTATCCTGAACCGGTTTGCAAAGGGGAAAACAGACATTCTCATCGGTACTCAACTGGTGGCGAAGGGCTTGGATTTCAGCAATGTAGGCCTGGTAGGGATCGTGGCTGCGGATATCTCTCTGAACATACCGGATTACCGGTCTACCGAACGCACATTTCAATTAATCACGCAAGCGGCAGGCAGAGCAGGAAGAGGGACAGAACCGGGAAGAGTGGTGATCCAGAGCTACACGCCGGAACACTATGCGATNNGATAAGGGAGAGAATAGGCTACCCGCCGTATTGTGACCTCCTGTACATTGGTCTGGCAGCAGAAAGTGATGAGGAAGCCATGGAAGGAGCGCAAAAGATCAAGGAAGCTTTTTTGCGCAGGGTCGGTAAAGATCAGTCTCCAAATGTGTTGGGGCCAAAACCGGCACCCATTGCTAAAGTTGATGGTCAATACAGATATCAACTTTTCATAAAATGTCCTCCCGAGCAACAAAAAGCCTACGGAACCGCTCTTTGGAAAATCAAGTCTAAGGTTATTAAAGAGAAGCAGGGGGTCTGGAACTTTTCAATCGATGTAAATCCTTTTAGTTATTTATAGAGTAGAGTAAGGAGTAACACATATGGCATTGCGAAACATTGTAAAGGAAGGGGACGATATTCTCACCAAGCGAGCGAAGGAGGTCCCCGAGGTCAACGAGAAAATAAAAGGGCTGTTGGACGACATGATCGAAACCATGCGTGCCAATGACGGCGTTGGACTCGCTGCGCCACAGGTAGGGGTATTGCGGCGCGTTTTCGTAGTGGAAGTAAACGATGAAGTTTACGAATTGATCAACCCTGAGATCCTGGAAGAAAGCGGGATCCAGACTGGAGATGAGGGCTGTCTCAGCGTTCCCGGATACATCGGTACGGTTGAAAGACCTGCTTATATCAAGATGAAAGGTTTAGATCGGGATGGTAACGAGGTTCTGGTTGAAGGGACTGAATTGCTCGCCGTTGCTCTATCCCATGAATACGACCATCTGGAAGGAGTTTTGTTTGTAAATAAGGCTCTGGATCTGCAGGAAATCGATGCTGACGACGAATAAACGGAGATAGGAGGCATCAATGAAAATCGTTTATATGGGAACGCCTGATTTTGCCGTTCCCCCACTGAAGCGAATGAAGGAAGCGGGCTACGAGATCCCTCTGGTCGTAACTCAGCCTGACAAACCCAAGAACAGAGGGAAACAAGTATTGCCTACACCCGTGAAAGTGCAGGCAGAAGTGTATGGTATTCCGGTACTGCAGCCGGAGAGCATTTCCGATTCTTCAGAATTGATCCAAATACTACGGGAAATCAACCCGGATCTCATCGTCGTTGCTGCCTATGGAAAGTTGCTGCCACAAAGTTTGTTATCTTTGCCCAGGTTGGGCTGTATTAATATTCATGCTTCCCTTCTGCCGAGATTCAGGGGAGCAGCCCCTATTCAGCACGCAATTCTATCCGGTGATACGGATACCGGTGTCACCCTGATGCATATGTCTTCAGGCATGGATGAAGGCGATATGATTGCTTCTAAAGCGACACCGATAGATAAAAAGACGGCGGGACAGCTGTTTGATGAACTGGCGTATTTAGGCGCGGACCTGTTAATAGAACAACTTCCCCGGATCGAAGCCGGCACTGCCGATCGTACGGCACAGAACCATGCTCTGGCTATCTACGCTCCTAAAATTACCAAAGAACACAGCCGGGTGGATTTCAATCAAAAAGCCGCGGAGATAGAACGACAGATCAGAGCCATGAATCCGCGTCCGGGAGCATACACCTTAAAGGAAGGGACTGTTATGAAGCTGCTGTCGGCAGACGTTTTAGAGGGTCCTGCTAACGATTCACCCGGACTCATCAAAGATGTGAGCAAACGAGGTATTCTGGTTGCTGCGGGAAGAGGGGACCTTTTGATCACACGTATCCAGATGCCAGGGAAACAAGCAGTGGATGTTTCGGAATATATTAAAGGGAATAAAATTGAAACCGGTACTTTTTTAGGGTAAAATAAAAAGTGGGAGGAACGAAAAATGGATGATGATCGTAGGACAGCATATCTCACCTTGATGGATATTGAGAATAAAAAAGCTTATTCCAACCTTGCGTTGAATCATTACATCGCAGTTTCAAAGCCGGATTCAAAAGCCTTCGTCAGAAGACTGGTTTACGGTGTGCTGGAAAATCGCATGTATCTGGATCATATCATCGAACACTATCTGAAAGATCCTTCTCACAAACTGGGGAGCCGGGATCGTACTGTTCTACGCCTGGGTCTTTATCAACTGGCCTTTATGGATTCGATTCCTGCCTATGCCGCTGTTACGGAAACGGTGGAACTGGCAAAACGCTACTGTAAAGGCAGGGATGGTTTTATCAATGCCATTCTGCGTAATTATTTAAGAACCAAGGACGAAATCGCACTACCTGACCGTCAATCGGATGAAACAGCATTCCTTTCCATTAAGTATTCCTATGCGCCGTGGATCGTCAAGATGTGGCTTGAGGAGTTCGGGTCGGAGTTTACAGAGGACCTGTTAGCGGCGGGAAACAAGACTCCCCAACTGGTGATACGTCCGAATCTGCTGAAAATCCAGAGGAGAGCGCTGAAAAAGCGACTCGAAGGAAAGGGCTTTGAGGTACACGACGGCCGCATGAGTCACTTAGCTCTGCGGGTGAAGGGAGAAGACCTGCTGAGCACAAACTCATATCAAAGCGGTTTATTTTCAGTACAGGACGAAAGTTCCATGGTAGTGGTGGACTTACTAGACCCAAAGCCAAATGAATTCATCATAGATGTCTGCGCAGCACCCGGCGGAAAGACCATGTACATGGGTGAACGCATGGATAACAGGGGGCGCATCTTAGCGCGGGATCTGTATAAAAAGAAACTGGACATATTGGCCAAAGATGCTGAGAGGCTGGGCATTTCTATTGTTGAAACAAGCACCTGGGATGCCGGTAAAACAGACGGCACTCTGCTGGAGCAGGCGGACAGAGTCCTGGTGGATGCACCCTGTTCAGGCCTGGGAATTGTAAGAAGAAAACCCGAAATAAAGTATAAAGAATGGGATGGAGAACTTGAGAATCTTCCGGAGATACAAATGCGTATTCTGAATGCATCCGCCAGATATGTAAAGAAGGGCGGCATTCTGGTTTACAGTACCTGCACAATAAACCGGACGGAGAACCAGGATATCACTTCGAGGTTTTTGAGAGAAAACCGCGAGTTTATAAAGGAAGAAAGCATTCAACTCTTTCCAAACATCAATGACACAGACGGATTCTATATTTGCAGGATGGCACGCAGATAACAACGGAGATGAATATGCAACAATCAGCATGTGCAACGGACAAGGGTAAGTTGAGAACGGTCAATGAAGATTCTATGCTTTGTATGGACGATATTGGCTTCTATATGGTGGCAGACGGCGTTGGCGGACATAATTCCGGTGAGATAGCCAGCAGACTTGCAGTGGAACTGACGAAAGCGTATCTGACTGCGAGTCCGCCGGATAGCGTTGAGGAATCAGAGTTGTCCGACTTTTTCAAGCAGTGCTTACATGAAGTCAATAAGGAAATCTACCAAAGAGCAGCTTCCGTAACAGAAAACGCAGGGATGGCAACCACAGCAGTGATGTTGCTGCTCCGGCAAGAGAAAGCTTACATAGTGAACATCGGAGACAGTCGTGCCTACCTTATCCGCCAGGGTCGGATCCGGAGGATCACAGAGGACCACACTTATGTAAACGAGCTTTTGAAACAGGGGCGCATCAGTAAGGCAGAGGCTTTGGTACATCCGAAAAGAAACATGATCACAAGAGCACTCGGCAGTGAAGAAACTACGATACCTGATATCTACCAGCTTGATTTGATCAGAGGTGACAGGATCATGCTTTGCACCGACGGTCTTTATAACGAGGTAGACGATGAGAGTATCTGCGCATTGGCCGAGAGCAAATCCCATCCTGAGGAACTGGTACTTGCATTGATAAGAAGGGCCTGTGATAATGGAGGCAAAGATAACATCACAGTATGTTGTGTTGAGATATAAGGACAAGGAGAGAATTATGAGCAGCAGAGCACTGGCTGACAGATACGAATTACTGGAAAAAATCGGCGACGGAGGCATGGCAGTAGTCTATAAATCGAGAGACAAACTGCTGAATCGCTATGTCGCTGTTAAAATACTAAAACCTGAGTTTACAAAGGATTATAAATTCATAGAGAGCTTTCGCAGGGAGTCGCAGGCAGCTGCAAGCATGTCCCATCCCAATATAGTCAATATCTACGATGTAGGCAGAGAGGGCAATATCAACTATATCGTGATGGAGTTGGTGGAAGGTCAGCCATTGTCTGCCCTGATCCGGGAAAAGGGTGCACTTAAGCCCCGGGATGCAGTGGTCATTGCGCGGCAGATCGCATCTGCTTTGGGTCATGCTCATAAAAATCACATTATACATAGGGATGTAAAGCCTCATAATATCCTGCTTACGGCTGACGGTACTGCGAAAGTAGCAGACTTTGGTATCGCTAAAGCTGTTAATGCAGGAACCATCGTCAGCAGCGATGAAACCATCATGGGGTCGGTGCATTACTTTTCTCCCGAACAGGCCAGAGGGGGATATGTAGATGAAAAATCTGATATCTATTCCCTGGGTATTGTCCTTTATGAAATGCTTACGGGGCAGGTGCCCTTCGATGCGGAAAATCCTGTTGCAGTGGCCATGAAGCATATGAATGAGGAAATGATACCTCCTTCTGCACTGGTTCCCGATATCCCGCGGGAGGTGGAGGAAATTGTTTTGAAGGCCACTGACAAGTATCAGACCAACCGGTATAAATCAGCGGATGAGATGGTAGAAGCATTGACCAAGGCCAACATGAGCACAATAGGAGTTTATGGAGGTTATGGAAGAGGCAAAAATCCGGACTCCACCAGAGTGATGAGTCCGTTAAAGGAAGAGCAGGCAGAAAGCGTTTCACAAACCCCGGAAGAAAAGGCAGATGCAGGAGTAAAAGGCGTGAAGGGTAAAAAGAGAAAGTTCAGATTGAACAAAGTTAAGGTAGCAGCCATTGTTTTAGCTCTGATCTGCGCCATACCGGTAAGTCAGTTGATATTGGCTGCCATTGAGAGGGGAGCAGCACCTGTGGAGGTCACTGTACCTTCTGTGATCGGGAAGACCTTTGAGGAGGCTGAGAGCGAACTTGATGCACTTGGTCTGAAAATTGAGAAGGGAGAAGAGGTGGCCAGTGCAGACTTCGAAGAAGGATTGATCGTTTCCCAGGATCCTTTAGCGGATATGGTTGTCAAGACAGGTGCTACGGTGAAGGTGAACATCAGTAAGGCCATAGCAGAAAATACCATCCCTTCGGTAATCGGTAAGACGCTGAGCGATGCGACCTTCCTTCTTGAGAGTTACGGATATGAGAGGGGCGGAGTAAGTGAAGAATACAGTGAAATGCCGAAAGGAGTAGTTATCCGGCAGTCTCCTCAGGCAGGAAGTTCTGCTGATCCGGGAACTAAGGTCAATCTCGTGGTCAGTCTGGGTGAGGAAATCACTACAACCACTGTTCCCAGCCTCTTCGGAATGACGATAGAAGAAGCCAGAAGTGCTTTAGATAGAGAAGGATTGATCCTATCTTCGGATATTCAATACGCTCCCAGTAACGAGTATGGTGAGGGTCTGATAGCGGGGCAGAGCGTTTCCCCCGGATCCACTGTGGAGACAGGGACGCAGGTCGTGGTGACATTGAGCACAGGACCCGATGAAAGTGCGGGGACACGGGTGGTGGATATCACCATCTCCTACAGTGCGGCACAAAATGAAGTGTTCTATCTGACGGTGATGGTATCCGACAGCGCAGGAGTGACCACTCCCATAAACTACGATCAGAGGATCAAGAGCAACGGTTCAGAGATTTTCTCTATAACCGGTAACGGTCAGGGTTCGGTGAAGATATACTTTGACAATGCTCTGGTACAGGAATATATCGTTGATTTTGACAGTGGAGTTATACTTTGATAGAAGGCACCATAGTTAAAGGTATTGGAGGGTTTTATTACGTCGAAACGGCGAAAGGACTTTACCAATGCAGAGCCAGAGGAATATTCCGCAAGGAAGGCATGACGCCTTATGTGGGTGATCGGGTGGAGATAGAGCCTCAGGATGATGAAGAGGCAGTAATCACCCGCATCTTTCCGCGGAGAAATCAATTTATCCGCCCGCCTGTGGCAAATGTTGACTGCCTGATCATAACGGCAGCATTGAAAAAACCCGAGATCAACCTGTATATCATCGACAAGTTCCTCGTTATGGCGGAATACCAGCATACGGATATAGGGATCTGTCTGAACAAGATAGACCTGGCTGAGCCGGATGAGATTAACGCATTTCGAAAGATATATGAAGACATTTACCCGGTGATCTGTGTCAGCGGTAAAACAGGAGAGGGTCTGGATGAATTGCAGAAATTTCTGAACGGAAGAAAATGCGCCTTCGCGGGGCCATCAGGCGTGGGCAAATCCACCCTTTTGAACCATTTACAAGCAACTGTCATGGTGGAAACGGGAGAGATCAGCGAGAAATCCCAAAGGGGAAAGCATACGACGCGGCATGTTGAACTCTTCCAACTGGCCGACGGAAGTATGATTTTCGATACACCCGGATTTACTTCTTTTGAAGTGCTGGAGGCCGAAGAACAGGAGCTGGCCTTCCTGTATCCCGAGATGGCTCCCTTTATCGG
>DCUA01000024.1:0-595 GCA_002329675.1 Firmicutes bacterium UBA1426
GACAGACCCCGTGGCTGCTTTTGAACCCATGGGGACAGACCCCATGTGCAATTTTTGAAGTTGTGCGTGGTTCAGTCGAAATGCCTGTCGCATTCTGTTCAATTTTTCAAGTTGTGTATGATTTAATCGGGATTTTTATCGAATTCTGTGCAAATTTTCAGGTAGTGCATTGATTTAATGTAATTACCACTGCACTACCTGAAATTTTGCTCAGATCTGACGAAAATACTGCAAATACCACTGCACTAATTGAAATTTTGCACAATCATTGGATCGTAGCATGAGGACCGTCAACCATTGTAGTTTATCAAAAATCGGTTGGCACAGTAAACAATAAGATTTATAGTATATGTAGCACCTTATAACGAGATTTAATCGTATTTTAATCTTGCACAAATTGTACTTTTATNNCTTGATTGGTATGATGATAACACAATCAATCAAGGAGGTATTGTAATATGATAACATTGGAACAGGTAGATAAGCTTCGCGAAAAAGCAAACGTGAGCTACGATGAAGCCAAAGCGGCTTTGGAAGCAACCAACGGAGATATGCTGGAAGCATTGATCCATTTGGAAAAACAGGGGAAGGTAGC
>DCUA01000024.1:636-4377 GCA_002329675.1 Firmicutes bacterium UBA1426
AGGTTCGGAAGGTTTTGTGCCACGCTCATCCACAAAGGGAACATCAATAGTATTGAGGTCCTGAAAGACGGTGAAGTGAAGACCGCATTCTCTATTACCGTACTCGTAGTATTGGCAGCATGCTTCTTCTGGATCACCATTCCCCTTCTGGTCATCGGGCTCTTCCTGGGTTACCGTTACCGTTTCCAGGGACCTGATTTAGGAAAAGACTCCGTGAACAACGCAATGGACAGCGCTGCTACTGCTGCAGAGACTCTGAAAAAAACCATTACGGAAGGACAACAGACTCCAAAACAATAAACAATCAAAGGACACGTGAATGAGTACTAAAATTCTATTGATCGAAGATGAAGAAAAGCTGGCTCGCTTTGTTGAGTTGGAACTCAGTTACGAGGGCTATCTGGTAACGAAAGCTTTCGACGGCAGAAGCGGGCTGGCTCTGGCGGAGACCGGCGAATTCGATCTCGTACTTCTGGATATCATGCTTCCCGAGCTCAGCGGGATGGAGGTGCTGCGCAGGATCCGCCGCAAGTCTTCCATCCCTGTCATCATGCTCACAGCCCGCGATAGTATCGAAGACAAGGTAGCAGGTCTGGATCGCGGGGCTGATGACTATCTGACGAAACCCTTTGCCATTGAGGAGCTGCTCGCCAGGATCCGCACCGCACTGCGAAAAAAAGCAGCTGTTACGGAATCTCAGGTGCTTTCCGCCTGCGGGGTTCAGATGGATGTGGCCCGCCACTCAGTCACTGTAAACGATATCCCGGTGGAATTGACCAAACGTGAATTCGACCTGCTTCACTATCTTCTGAAGAACAAAGGCATTGTCTTGTCCAGAGACACTCTGATGGACAATGTGTGGGACTATGATTTTGACGGAGAAACCAATGCGGTAGATGTATATATACGGTTTTTAAGAAGCAAGATCGATGAGGCATTTGACGTTAAGCTGATTCATACCATTCGTGGAGTAGGATATGTGATCAAGGATGAGCAATAAAGAAACCGGCAAAGAGCAAGAGTCCAAAACAAAAAGGGTCAACGCTTCCCTGGTCTACAAATTGAACTCCAGGCTCCTATTACGCTTGTTGAGTATTTTTATCGTTTTAAATTTTGTAGTTTTCTTTGCAACAGGAATCCAGACCGTCATTCATGCGGAAAGAGATTTAACTTCTGTGGTCACGACTATTAAGAAATCCAATGACTCGAATCCCGAGGCATTTTCATGGCTTGAGCCGGCAGGATTTCATATTGATCAGCACCATAGAGAACCTGAGGGTTTCCGGTTTCCCGGTAACACCGACAAAAATTTATTCAACATGGAGCTGGAAGGTGCCAGAAGCTTGCGACTGCCTGAGAAAAATGGTGACGGCTTCTTTCTGCGTTTGAACGGATTACTCTACCGCTATGAGTTTTCCCAAGGACCGGTCACATACTCTGTCTCTATGGAGATGGGAGATGAAGTCCTGCAGATAAAGCGGCTACTGGCTATTTTGTTTATTGCTGAGTTGATTCTTCTGCTAACCAGTATTTATCCGGTAGCCCGTCTGATCCGTACCACATTGAGACCCATCAGCGTTCTCACTGAGGCTGCCCAGAATCTGAACCGCAACACCTCCGCTCCCTCACCACAGAAGATGGAAAATTTGGCGGATACCCTGGATTCCATCAATGCGGCGAAACTGGATACTCGTATCCCCGTCGAGGAAACGGAGGCGGAGCTTAAAAATCTTGCCGAAGCCATCAACAGCCTTCTCGATCGTATCAATGAAACCTANNATTTCCGTCATTGAAGGCTATGCCAACCTATTAGACCGTTGGGGGAAAAAGGATGAAAAAACTCTGGAGGAAGGAATAACTGCCATCAAAGATGAGGCTTCCAATATGAAGGACCTGGTGGAGCAACTGCTCTTCCTGGCCCGCGGGGATAACAATACTATGAGCTTGCAGCTGGAGGAGTTTGATCTGGCACAGCTGGCGGATGAAGCTCTCCGGGAGTTCCGGATGATCGACGGTGGCCATGAATACGAGTCCCATACTGAAAATGTTTCTGTTTATGCCGACAAAGGCCTCATCAAACAAGCCCTGCGCATCCTCATGGACAATGCTATTAAATACACCAATGCCGGGGGAAAGATCACCTTAACTGTATCCGGGAACGAAAAGGAAGCGATGGTAACGGTCCAGGACGAAGGGATCGGTATTCCGCCGGATGCGGTCCCCCAGATATTTAATCGCTTCTATCGAACAGATCAATCAAGAGCAAGAGCCACAGGGGGAAGCGGCCTGGGACTTTCCATCGCAAAGTGGATCGTAGAGCGTCACGGCGGACGGCTAGAGGTGTTGAGCCGGCAAGGGATCGGGACCAGAGTATCCATTGCAATCCCATCAACCCCTGTAGAATTGTTATATCGGGACAATGAAAGTAACTCTGTTGATTTGAACAGCTGATGCCTTCTTAATCAGAAAGCATGAAGGATAGGGAGAACTATGATTTCATCAGATGACGCGAGAAAACTACTGGTCGATACCGGAATCGAACTGCTGAAGACAGGGCTTGTAGCCAGGACATGGGGAAATATCAGCGCAAGGATCAGTCACGAGACCTGTGTGATAACCCCCAGCGGGCTGGACTATACGCAGACGAAGGAGAAAGACATCGTGGTCCTGGACATCATTACCGGCCAGTGGCAGGGAAGCAGAAAGCCCTCCGGAGAAAGAGGTGTCCATAGGGCCGCGTATCAAACATATGATGACGTTGGTTTTGTTATTCACACCCATCAACCCTATGCAAGCGCCATAGGACTTGCCGGGTTTGACAGGCTCGATATAACAGAAGAGGAGCAGCAGACGCTGGGCGGCATTGCCCTGGCAGGGTATGGTTTGTCCGGCACAAAGACCCTCATCAATGCGGTGAAGAAAGCTTTGCAATCAGGAGCGCAAACCGTACTCATGATACATCACGGTGCACTTATCTGCGGCAGAGACAAAGAGCAGGCTATGAAAAGGGCTACCCTTCTGGAAGAGATCAGCCGGAGAAATCTCAAGGGACAGCCGAAAGAGTCCATAACATTAAGCGATTCTGAAACAAGTCGTAAGGAACAGGTTCTCTCTGTTCTTAAAGAACGGTATCCCTATGTGGATATAGTCCAGTCTCCGGAAGTCATGGCACTTTCGGAAAAGGGAAAAACAGTGAGTGCCCAGCTGGACGATATGGCGCAGATGATAGGGAGCAGAATTCCTGCCGTTGAGCAGGATATCGGCAAGATCCGGCGCGCTATGGTGAAGCATGGTGCGATCCTCGTGAAGGGTCTTGGCGGCGTGATAAGGGCTGAGACTGCGGACGATGCCGAGGCATTGAAACTTCTTTTTGATAAGACAGCCATAGCAAGGCTCCATACCGATGCCCTTTGCAGTCCTGTCCGTTTGGGCAGCTTTGATTGCTGGCTGATGCATCTGATGTATTCAAAGAAGTATGCGAAGCAAAAGAATGCATAATGACGATGAAATCAACGAAAGGCCGAAAACCTACTCTGCAGAAATTGCCCAAAGATACAAGGATGCCACGGAACCGTAGGGTGAATATCTTTTTTTATAGCGCAGGAACTGCTCTTTTGTCAGCTCTTTGTGATGATAGAGCCTGGTCATTCCGCGGCGGATGGCCAGATCGTTCCAGCTGACCACGTCAGGCCTCTCCATTGAGAAGATCATGAGCATTTCCGCTGTCCAGACTCCCACACC
>DCUA01000024.1:4434-4820 GCA_002329675.1 Firmicutes bacterium UBA1426
TCTGCCATAGAGGAGGGAGTTATTTCTCCTGCCAGATCACACAGTCTGGCCCAGACTGTGTCTGCAGCTTTACTGGATATCTGCTGGCCAACAATGCTGCTGATCAGAGCCACAAAAAGATCCGGTGTCACTTCCCTTTGGATCTTCCCGATCCGCTGGATTGCTTCTCCCAACTTTTTGTCTTTCCTTTTCAGGTATTCCATTTCAACGTCGCCGTATTTGAAAATCTCCATTACCTCTCCTGCTCAAAACTCCCGGTGAAAAGACTCCGCAACTCTTTTCATCTCCTTAGCATCCTCCTCGTAAAAATATAACCGAAAAGCAGTTACACCCGCTGACCGAAGCTCCCGGACATATTCCGGTACATTTAATATCTCCTTGTTCAG
>DCUA01000024.1:4835-7651 GCA_002329675.1 Firmicutes bacterium UBA1426
AAGCCGCATTTACGGCCTTCCCTGCTGTGGGAAACCTGGCTTCCAATCGGACAATGTTCGCTGATCATCACCGGAACCCGTCCATACACAGTTGCCTCCAGTTCAATGCCATAGTTATGAATGCACTTCATCTGCGCCAAGGTCAGCTCATGGGACAGTACGACACCCTGCAGACCCAGATCAGCCGCCACTTTTACAGACTGGCTGTTGAAGATATTCATGGAATAATCTCCAACCAGGGGCAGCCCGGAGTCAGCCCGCAACTCTAAATGCCCCATGTTTCCGATGAGAAGTCCGTCAATACCATGATCCTTCAGACTGCGAGCCTGCTCTCTCAGCCTTTCATCTGCCTCTCCCCTCGTGACAGGTGGGACCGTCAGATATACCTGTATGTCCTTTTCTTTAAGGGTTTCAATTGTTTTAAGATGTTCTCTTCCCATCCCGGGCNNAGCCGACAGCAGCGGGGATACAGGTTTATAGTCAGCTGCTTCCAGCCTGACGGGACCTGCTTTCCGATTCGGGTAGCGCCTGCCTCTAATTTCAATCAAATCGTCTATCGCCTTTCGACGAATTGCGTTGATTTCCGACAGAGGCACAGAGACATTCTCTCCTATTTCAAAGGAACTTGCCCTCATGACAAAGGGGGTGTCCCCGGTTTTTTCCAGCTGAGCTTTTGCCGTTTCTGCCTGCAAAGGCCTGTTGATGGCAGGCTCTGTTATAAAGGAACTCGTTGCGTCGATCACATTGCCATCAGGGTCAGTAAGAGTAAGACGCAAAGGTTCTCCGGGCAATGCTGTCAAATGCCCCTCAACAGGGATCTTTTTCCGAAATCTCCCGTCGAAGGTCTCTGCCGCCCTCTTGTTCAGCGCTTTATCGGATATTTTATATACCGGATCACCTATGTTAACCTTTCCCTCAATATAGCCTACGGTAATGATCTCCCCCGCATACCCATCCTGGATCTTCTCCCCGTTTTTCAGCATTCGTGTAACAAGATTCCCGGGCATTCCCTGATTTACGATTTCGATGCCATCACCCATTGAAAGGTCATGCGCAAGGCGAATATCCACATATTTCTTCCGCTCATTCCGGCCGGTCACTTTCCCCAGATAGGTTCCCCAGTGCTTGGCCCTTTCCTTTGTGATCAATTCCCTTCCCGGGTTGGTAAAGAGGTATCCTGAAGTAAAGCCTCCCCGATTGTAGATCTGCTCAAGATCCTTCAGATCCCCGGGATCTATGGAGGAAGGTTGCCCCGTTTCGGCATAGCGATCCAGGTATTTTCGGTAAGTACCTGTTACGATGGCTACATATTCGGGAGATTTCATCCTTCCTTCGATTTTAAGGCTTCCGATGCCGGAGGCAATGATCTTGTCCAAATGTTCTACTGTACAGATGTCCTTGGGGCTTAGCAGGTAGCCTCTCGCTGATGCTGCCTTGCGAAGACCATCTGTCTTTTTTGTAATGGTATAGGGCAGGCGACAGGGCTGAGCGCATGTCCCCCTGTTACCGCTTCTTCCGCCTATCATACTGCTCAGAAAGCATTGCCCTGAATAGCACTGGCACAAAGCCCCATGTATAAACATTTCCAGCTCAAGGCTTGTCCTCTGAGCGATTTCCTTGATTTCTTCAAGGGATAGTTCCCTCGCCAAAACCACGCGCTTTGCCCCAAGGCGCTCCGCTGCTCTTACGCCCTCCTTATTATATATGGTTGTCTGGGTGCTGAAATGGAGAGGCAGATCCGGCAGCAGCTTTTTAACAGCAGCTGCAAATCCAATGTCCTGGACGATCAGCGCATCCGCACCGGCCTCATAAACATGGTCCGCATATTCGAGAGCTTCCTGCATCTCATCGTCGTTGATCAATGTGTTTAGCGTGATATAGACACTGACTCCCCTGACATGGGCATATTCCAGCCCTCTTTTCAGTTCTTCATCATTGAAATTAGCAGCATTCTGCCTTGCGTTAAACAGTATGCCCCCCAGGTAGACGGCATCCGCTCCGTTTTCAACAGCAGCTACCAACTGCTTTGGGCCGCCCGCAGGAGCCAGCAGTTCCGGTATCCTGATCATATTTTCTCCTTCATTCTATTCGTTCATCATCTCACTGCTATGATCATTACCCGCGCTTACGGGACCAGATAATTCATCACTCCGCCGGCCATATAGTCCCCAAGTACCAGAGCATGTGAAAGTATCCGTTCCCGAATATCCAGTTCCAGTTCATATTCTTCTTCCAACAGCGCGATGATCTCCTGGATTATCATACTTGTGAGGTTGCCGAGCAGGTTGACCCACTGGTCTTTACTCCAATAGGGATTGAACCCTTCAAGACAGCCGGCCATCTCCTCTGTATAACGGTGGAGATTTCTGACTGCAAAATCTGCCGCTGTCTGGTCATTGCTGATTTCAGCATTTACAAGCGTCTGGATATTTACAATATACATAAGAATGAGATGTGCTAACTCTTCGGATTTCACTTCTCCGAAATAAGGTGCGAACTTATCGTAAAAAGTCCGGGGTATACGGTACAGTCGATTGATGATCGCCGGAAGATTACTGAATCCTGTTGTAGTGCTCACCATGTAGGATCTCAACCAGATGACCATATCTCTCCAAAGCGTTCTGAAGTCATTGATTAGATTCATTTGCCCGATGGTGATGTATTTTTCTTTGTTTAGGGTCTGAACCCGGTTTGGGGTCCGAACAGAGTTTGGATCCGCCGCATTTGAATTTGACATTGCTATTTCCTCCATCATTTTGGTTGCTCATAGCAGTTTATGAACAATCAGGGGATGCTGTGCCTCCCCGGGAGGTCAG
>DCUA01000006.1 GCA_002329675.1 Firmicutes bacterium UBA1426
TCCCGCGGCGATATCGCCTTGCAGAGGTACTTTGCCTCCAGATCGACCTTCAAAGGCTCCGGTTCGCTTGTCATTTGGAGGGACTGACCTGTAAAGTAGGACGCGTTTACATTCTCTTCAATCCACCTCATATACTTATTATATTGTTCAAGTAATCCCGAATAATCTTCACTTTGGCGGTAAGGGTCGATGGCTTCACGTGCCTGTGCATTATTATCCTCGGACAGATTGAGCAGTTTTTGCGCGAACGCCCTTTCCTTCGGATTGGTTGATATGAGCCGCTCGGCAATGAGCCTTACGGAATCAGGATCGAACGATTGAAAATAGTACCATACGAGGTTATGCAAGTGCCTGCCGTCATTCACCCGTTTGAAAATCAGCTCTGCTATAATCGGAAGCTCAGTCATATCATTGCACTCACATATCAGCAGCGCAACAGCCAGATCGAGAGCGGCATCATATTCATCGGCAATCGTATCCGGGGCATCCCAATTATAGCCCGTTGTGAGCATCCACTTAGCTATCTGCCTGATAACTTCAGGGTCCTGCAGCTTCAAATATGCCGTCAGCTCATCGATATTTCCTGATCTCCGAAGTTCACAAATCCGGACAGTTGTCAGGATGGGAGTATTCAGCTCTCCTGTTTCGATCAAAGGCGGGATTTCATCCAAAAGCAAGAACAGCACCGGAAACCGCAGATATCGGTCGTTAAACACACGCACAGCCTGCCGTGCGTCGCTCTCCTTCAATCCGCGGAACCAGCGCCGAACAGCATCCGGGTCATTGCCCAGACGCAGAAGTATCCGGTCGAGCGACCGGCCGGTTCCGAAAATACTCATTACAAACGCCCCATATTCCCATATTTGGATTGTTCAATCCATCCTATGAGATAAATGGGGCTTTGTTGAGAAATTTATTATCTAATATCAGGCACCATCGCTTTGAAGTGGCTTGCCAGCTTCGAGCAGCACCTTGTTTCGCATCATAACCAATGCCAGGATCACCAGGCCAATGCCCGTTACGACCAATNNCCATGCTCAGAGGCATCAAACTGCTTGATATCATACTGATAACACTGAACACTCTGCCCATGAACTCATCCTCGATTTTTTCCTGTAAAATAACCAATGTGGCGGTGTTGCCCATAGGTATCAAGAAACCGATAGCGCCCATCACCGAAATGTAGATCCAGTAGTTGGGGACTACTCCCAGTGCTACCGACAGCAGGGACAAAATCATGCCTGAAGCAAGGATGGTGTGATACCTGTTCCTGAACCCGCCCCAGGCTGTCATGACAAGACCGCCCAGCAGCATGCCGGCCGAAAAGGCGATTTCCATGGCGGTCAGGCGCCAGACCTCATCGCCGAAGCTGCGGGGGATAAGAAGCGTGGTCAAAAAAATCGCGGGAGAGGTGAGGAAGGAGTTTACTGCGAAGAATAGAAGGAAGACCTTCAAAAACTTATGTCTGGCAATATACAGCAGCCCTTCGCGGAGATCGAGAAAATAAGTTGTCTTTTGCTTTTCCAGGGCCCTGGCATGGGCCGGTACATTCAAAAACATAAGCAAAATCCCGATCGCAATCAAGGCCGTGACAACATCAATGAAGAAAATGCTTTCGATTGTCGACATGGATAACAGTGCGCCGCTTATAACAGGAGAGAGCAGCGTCATAATAGACAAAATGGTCTGGTTTGCAGCGTTTACCCTGGTCAGCTTATCTACCGGTACGATCTGCGGCAGGAACGCACTTACCGAGGGGGTCTGGATGCTGGTACCGAAGGAGCGGAGGGCGGAGACAGCTATGAGCATCCACACGGACCCATATCCCATTAAAAACAGGATTGCCATCACGAGCGTTGAAAAAGCGATCAGAGCGTCTGATACGGCGATCAACATCTTTCTGTTGTACCTGTCTGCCCAGACGCCTGCAAACGGAGATAATATCAGGTTCGGAGCAAATCCGCATATAATGGATAGCGTCATAATGACGCCTGACCGGGTCTCAAGGGCAATGTACCAGGTTATAGCATACTGGACAAGAGAGGAACCGAACAACGATATTGTTTGGCTTGCCAGAAAAAGCACCGTATTCTTCTTCCAATTGCCGCTCATACAACCTCCACAAAAATGTATAAATAATACTGGACAATTGTATCACGCAGTCGCTTACAAGACAAGGTCCGACCAAGGGCCGACCAAGGGGACGGTTCTTTTGGCTGGTTTCCGACCAAACATTCTGCCAAGGGTCTGCCAAGGGGACGGTTTGGGGTGAGCCCTTTTAGGGATACAATTTGGGGACGGTTTGATAACTGCATTTTTTCAGATTAGACCAAGGGATTTTCTATACTGATAAGGTGTCAAACCGTTCAGTTTCTTTTGTGGTCTATGGTATATGTAAAAGTCGAAGAACTCGGCTGTTACTTCATAGACGTCAGAGGGCTTCTTGATCCTGGATTTATACAGATGAATGCATTCGCTTTTATACTGGCTGAAGAAGCTTTCGGCGCATGCATTGTCCCAGCAGTTACCTTTACGTGACATACTTTGCTTGATACCTAACTCTTTTAGCAAATTGACGTAGTCACTGTTGGTATAGTGGATACCCTGATCGCTGTGTATAATAGCTTCTGATAAACGTTCGGGTCTTTTGATTTTCTTTATGGTATCAATACTCAAGCTTCTATCAGGAGTATCACTAATATGCCATGCGATCGGAAAGGTATCGAACAAATCTATTATCACTGACAAATACATCATTTTGTGGGGAGTTGGGATATATGTGATGTCTGTTACGAGTTTTTCCATCGGTTTTGAGGCTGTAAAGTCCCGATTAAGTATATTAGGCTTCGTAATCTCTGCTTCTTTAGGTTTCCTGAATTTAGGCCTCACTATTGATCTAAGCTCGCGCTCTTTCATGATGCGACGTATCTTCTTGTGGTTAACTGTCAGGTTGAGATCTATCCTAAGCTTCATCTGAATCCTTCTATAGCCAAATCGTTTCCCGCTTTTTCGAAATATTTCCTCAATCATATCTTCCAATTCGGATTCAGGCTTAGGCGGTCTGTTCTTCCACTTGTAATATGATGAGCGGCCTATATGGGCTATGGAGCAGAGCAAAGAAACAGGATATTCATTCTCAAGACCAAGTATTATTTCATATTTCGTTTCCCGGAGCGATCGTTTTTTTTAATGAATGGCTGCATCCAATCTAATGATTCATAATATGCTACTCGAGCTTTTAAGCGCTCTATTTCTTGCTCATACAGTTTCTCGCGCTCGGTCCTGGTATCAGCTCGCTGGATGGCCTCCGGCGCCCTCCCTGCCGTTTTAACGGGTTTTTCGGCGTCTGCCGGTAAAAGACCCTTCCTCTTTAGATACCGTTCCCAATTGCTAATGTAGTTCTTGGAGGGAAGCCCATACTTGTCGGCTATTGCGCGCACCCCAAGACGGCTTTCATAATAGTCTTTTACTACCTGTAATTTGAAATTGTCACTATACTTTTTACTCATGCAGATCACTCCTGTCTGCAGTATATCAAGCCGTCCCTATATTGTCTACTTTTTGGGGCGCTCTTCAGTTCTTCTGGCTGATTTCATAAGC
>DCUA01000056.1:0-2359 GCA_002329675.1 Firmicutes bacterium UBA1426
ATAGTGTTATTATACCACAAAAACAGTAATGTAAAAGGCAGCCACGGGGACCGCAAAGCCAGGGGACAGACCACGTGGGTTTGCGTGGTCTGTCCCCCTGGCTGTGTGGTCCCTTTGGCTTTTAATTCGAGTCAAGGTCCATACCATCCAGAATATCACGATCAGGAACCTGCACATAAGAGTCGGGGATCTCACCCAAAATAACTGCTTCTGCAACTAATAGCGTCGTTTCCACCTGGATCTCCTCTTCAGAAAAAGGGACCACAACTTTCGCTGTGTTGATAACTTCCAGGTATATTTTGTATTTGGTCTGGTTGATTCCCGCCTCGGTGAATTCTGTCATAAAGTCAATTTTTGTAGTTCCCAGAGGCAGAATCTTAAGTTTTACCCACGGACCTGTCTGGGAGAGGATCTGATTGCCCAATACACTTCCTATAGGTATCTTCACCTGCTCCTCATCTAGGTTCTTTAACCTTTGCTGGATCTCCCATGCGATATCATAGGAAAGCCGGTTCATGGCTGATGAATTTGCCTGTACTAATGTGATCTTACCCGCCTCGTCGGTTCTGATATCCAGTAAATCGCTGAAACCATTGCCCGTTTCATATTTTTCACGCACGACCTCATTGACGACCTGCACCATCATGGATTTGGCCCTGATCTCCCCGATGGACGCAATGGCCGGCTTCACCACCCGATCAGTAAACAAAACTCCATATCCTATCAACACTGTGCAAATGAGCATCAATAAGAACCACTTTTTCTTTTTTTGTTGTCCTCTATCCTGCCGCCACATAAAAAAACCCCCGTCGTATCATTATATGACGGCAGGGGTTAGTTGGTGCATGAGAGGTAGATCAATCGGAGTCTTTCTCAAGCTCACTCTTGAATTTATCGTTGAGTATTTTGATATGAGTTCCCTTCATACCTAATGATCTCGTTTCAATGACACTTGCACTTTCAAGTTTGCGGAGTGCATTGACAATAACTGATCTGGTGATCCCTGAACGATCTGCGATCTTGCTGGCAACCAGCAATCCTTCCGAACCCTTAAGCTCTTTGAATATCTGGCGAACGGCCTCTATTTCGGAATAGGAAAGTGTAGCGATCGCCATCTGTACGACTGCTGTTTTGCGTAATTCTTCTTCCTGCTCCATAGTCTTCTTTCGTAGAATTTCCAAACCGATGATCGTGGCTCCGTACTCACCCATGATCACATCCTCAGCAGAGAACCGGGGCAGATATCTGGTAGCAACCAGAGTGCCCAGGCGCTGGCCACCGCTGTTTATAGGAATGATCAGATAGTATTTCTCAAAGGTGTCGTACTCGTACTTGAAAATCTCCAATGCTTCTTCGTGAGTCACATTGACCATGGTTTCTGATACCTTAAGCAACGCTTCACTGTATTCAGAAGGAAATTTCTCGATACCGGTCTCAGGATCAACGATCGCCGCACTTTCTGCTTCAATCTTATAATGAACTCCTAAAACCTTACCCCGTTTGTTAACTACATAGACATTTGCGTCTTCCAATTCACTGAGAATCGCGCAAAGGTCATTGAAAGAAAATGCTCCTGATGTACTCTCTTGCAGAACCCAGTTCATCTTTCTTATCTTGTCAAGAAGATCCATAGACATGATGTCATATACCTCCGTTTGCTTTATTATTAACAACCATTATACACTATGTTTCGACAATGCAAAAGACAATTATTACAATTTTCAAAATATTTATTCAGTACTTTTGTCTCTATAGGATAAATCTATCTATATTGTCTGCCTGGATGCGGTCCATGAACCTTTCCTTAACATAATTTTTATCAATAACGATCTCGGGTTCCTGGGTATCAGGTATACTGAAGGATATTTCCTCTAACAGCTTTTCCATAACCGTGTGAAGTCTCCTGGCACCGATATTTTCCGTCTGNNGTCTCAAGAAGCATTTTATGCTGTTTGATAAGGGCATTTTCAGGCACGGTCAGGATTCTCACAAAATCTTCTTTTGTTAAGTTCTCCAATTCCACTCGGATGGGAAATCTGCCCTGAAGTTCAGGAATCAGGTCTGTGGGCTTTGCAGTATGGAACGCACCTGCTCCGATGAAGAGCATGTGATCCGTTTTCACGGGTCCGTACTTAGTCTTTACCACACTGCCTTCAACGATAGGCAGAATATCTCTCTGTACTCCCTCCCGGGAAACATCCGCGCCGGCTTTGAAACCGGAGCTTGAAGCGATTTTATCGATTTCATCGATAAATATAATACCGTTCTGTTCAGCACTTTCCAGAGCTTCAGCAGTGACCTGATCCATATCTATGAGATTCTGGGCCTCCTGCTCTCTGAGAATTTTCCGGGCATCCCG
>DCUA01000056.1:2533-3622 GCA_002329675.1 Firmicutes bacterium UBA1426
ATTCTTCTTCTTGCCCGGGATGATGGCTTCTATGATTTTTTCTTCTGTAATTTCGTCGGCAATGGAGTATTTGTTCTGCAGATGATTCTGCTTGGTGATTCGAATAGCCGCTTCGACAAGATCTCGTACCATGGAATCTACATCGCGACCAACATAACCCACCTCAGTAAATTTGGTTGCTTCAACTTTTACGAAGGGTGCGTCCATGAGTTTTGCCAGCCTTCTGGCAATCTCAGTCTTTCCCACTCCCGTGGGCCCCATCATGAGTATATTTTTAGGCGAAATCTCTTCCCGCATCTCCTCCGGCAACTGGCTTCTCCGATAACGGTTACGAAGGGCGATGGCTACGGATTTCTTTGCGCTATCCTGGCCGATAATATATTTGTCCAGTTCCTGAACGATTTCTCTTGGTGTCATAGAATATAAGGTTCCCAAATCTCTACCTCCTGTTAATATGATGAATCGGTCAGCTACAGCTTCTCAACCGATATATGGTCGTTCGTATACACACAAATAGATGCAGCAATAGAAAGAGCCTCTCTGACAATTTCCTCTGCACTCATATCCGTGTGTTTGTAAAGTGCGTTTGCCGCTGCATAAGCGTAGTTTCCGCCTGAACCAATGGCCACGAAGTTCTCATCCGGCTCTATAACTTCTCCGTTTCCGGAGATCAACAGCAGGGTTTCTTTATCCGCTGCCAGCATCAAGGCCTCCAGGTTACGCATAGCCCTGTCTGTTCTCCAACTTTGTGCCAAAGCTACTGCGGCCCTTTTCAGATTGCCGCCATGTTCTTCAAGCTTCTTTTCAAACTTCTCCGTCAAGGTGAAGGCATCCGCTACAGAGCCTGCAAAACCTGTAACTACTGAGTTTTTATATATTTTTCTTACTTTTTTAGCGGAGTGCTTCATGATAGCTGCTTCGCCCATTGTTACCTGGCCGTCACCGCCAATGCAAACATCTCCGTTTTCACGTTTTACTGCTACAATTGTCGTCGCATGAAAATATCCCATTTATACCTCCAGATGTCATTAAGAATTATATTATATTACATTACATTCGCTATTCTTTATACCCGCAATCGCTATTGGA
>DCUA01000056.1:3651-3873 GCA_002329675.1 Firmicutes bacterium UBA1426
CTGGTTGCAATCAGGATAGCCACTACACCCGAAGAAGAGCTTTCCGGTTTTGCTCTTTCTGGACACGATATCCCGCCCGCAACGGGGGCATTTCACATCTATCTTATTCACCTTTGCTTTCGTGTTTTTACAGTCCGGATAGCCGCTGCACGCCAAAAACTCTCCAAAACGTCCATGCTTTACTACCATGGGTTTTCCGCAGAGCTCGCAAACCTCATCGGT
>DCUA01000056.1:4007-5563 GCA_002329675.1 Firmicutes bacterium UBA1426
TTCTTTTCCCTGTTAATGTATTTTCTTTCAATAAGAGTGGCAGTTATAGGTGCATAAGTACTGGGCCGTCCGATATTCTTATCTTCCAGATCCTTCACAAGAGATGCCTCTGTAAAGCGGGAAGGAGGCTGTGTGAAGTTCTGCTCACCTGCCAGGTCAACGAGAGAGAGCTTTTCGCCCGCCTCCAGAGCCGGAAGCATCTTATCTTCATCCTCTTCATTCGTATTGTTGTAGATACGCAAGTATCCTTCAAACTTCATGCGGCTGCCCGTCGCCTTAAAGGTGTAGTCACCATTTTCGACCTCTGCTGATACCACATCAAATACAGCAGATGCCATGCGGCTGGCGAGAAAGCGAGACCAAATGAGTTTGTAAAGTCCATATTGATCCTTGGTTACAGACCCTTTAATATCTTCGGGATGAATGTTGATATTGGCGGGCCTTATGGCTTCATGGGCATCCTGAACATCTTTCTTCTTGTTTGTAAAAACGTGATTGCCCACAAATTCCTCTGAGTAATTTTCGCGTATATACTGAAGGGCTGCATTATGAGCATCCTCGTTGATCCTCACAGAATCCGTTCTGATATATGATACGAGACCTACTGTCCCGTGTCCCTTTATTTCCACCCCTTCGTACAATTGCTGAGCTATCAACATGGTTTTTTTCGTGTAAAAACCCAGTTTGTTTGAGGCTTCCTGCTGTAAACTGCTGGTTGTAAAGGGTGGCGAAGGTTTCTTTATCCTTTCCTTTTCCTCTACATTTTTCACCACAAAGCCATCCTTATCAAGAGCTGCAATAACCTGATCAGATGTCTCTTTATTATCTATGGTCAGTTTCTTTCCTTTGTATTCAGATAACTTTGCCGTAAATTGCCTTTTCTTTTTATCTTTTTCCTTTCCGTCGCTCATCTTTTCCAGAACGGCGGATATTGTCCAATACTCCTTGGGAACGAAATCCCGGATAAGTTTTTCGCGGTCACAGATAATTTTAAGCGCAGCTGATTGTACCCGGCCTGCAGATAGTCCTCGACGAACCTTTCTCCATAACAAAGGACTGATCTTATAGCCCACAAGTCGGTCCAGTACCCGTCTGGCCTGTTGAGCGTCCACCAGTTTTCTATCAATGGGTCTTGGGTTTTTTACTGCATTCTGTACTGTCTGTTTTGTGATCTCATTGAACTCGATACGACAGGACTCTGACTCATCGATGCCGAGCAAATGGGCTACATGCCACGAAATGGCTTCGCCTTCCCGATCAGGGTCAGTGGCAAGATATACCCGCGATGCATCTTTTGCTTCCTTTTTCAAACTTTTTATGATATCGCCTTTACCGCGGATAGGGATGTATTGAGGATCAAAGTTGTTTTCTATATCAATACCCAATTTGCTCTTCGGCAGATCCCTTACATGACCAACAGAGGCTATGACTTTATATTTACTTCCTAAAAACTTTCCGATAGTCTTCGCTTTTGAGGGAGATTCCACAATTACTAAGGACTTATTACTCATAAAAACCTCCTGGTTGTTTGTCGTGCTGTTTCAATAAGCAGTGCA
>DCUA01000125.1 GCA_002329675.1 Firmicutes bacterium UBA1426
GGGGTCTGTCCCCGTGGTTGTTAATTGGTTACTTGCGTTTCTATTTGTTCATATGCTGCTTTCGTATCATTTTCATCAGAGAAATTGAAGATGACACGAGTGTTGCCTCTTTCAAAATATATAAAGGGCGGAACTTCAGCATCCACAAACAGCTTGACGGCCCCAAAATCTGTGGTTCTGAAATTACCTTTAAGCTTTGATCCGATCGCAGACCCGTTGGTCCGGGCCTCAATATTAGGTAAATCCTCCAAAAGCCGCAGGCCATCTATCTCTTCCCAAGAGTATACGTCTCCGTACATCCCGTGAATTTCCAGTCCTTCATCCAAAAAGGAAACTTCCGTCTCCTGAGCAGATAAAAACATTAAAACACCCACAAACACCATAGTAGCCACCATAATAGCAATGGGTATTACAAGCTTTTTTCCTGCACCCTTTCGTAACCTTCCGCTTTCGTCAAACAAATTATAATCATATCTCTGAGACATGACCGCCAGCGCCACCGAAGACAGCATAAGGAAAATAAACACCGGCATCATGGGCGGTTCCATTCCGGCTGCATCAAGGACTCCCATCAGCAGGAACAAACCCCCGTTGATATATGAATATATGCCTACCAGTCTGGCAATTTTTCTCACGTCTACGTTCGCTTTTTTATCTCTCCGCATAGTGCTGTAGCCGGAAAGAAGAAAATAAAGTTTACCGACATGGACCGCCAGACCCAATATTATGAAAAACGCCCCGATTATTATATACATCCACATAATGAAACCTCCGAAAATACTCTGTATCATTTCATTTTATATTATGGCGTGTTCCATTACAACTTATATAAAAACCNNAAGGATGGCTTGCACATATTCCAACAGCGATGGGCAGAACTTTTTCATCTTTTGCTATTGCATTCACAGAACGACTATGTTATTATATTAACAAATATTATCGTACTGAGTTTGCAAGGGTTCGTCCCGAGCAGGAAGGCGAGAGAATAGAGCACTGTATTTTTGTGTATTATCTATCTATCCTTATGCCTTCCCATAAGGATTTTTTTATGAAAAGATTAATTGACAAACTAGCTGCAACACAAACCCTGGAAAAAGAAGAACTGCTGTATCTCCTTTCAGATTATGACGATAACAGCAGCGAATACCTTTTCGCCAGGGCCAGGGACGTTGCAAAACAGCACTTCGGAGACCAGATCTATCTTCGGGGGCTCATCGAGCTGTCAAACTACTGCAAATGTGACTGCCTGTATTGCGGTATTCGCAGAAGCAATAAAAATGCGGAACGCTATCGCCTCACACCGGAGGAAGTCCTCGATTGTTGTGAAATTGGTCACAAACTTGGCTTTCGCACCTTCGTGCTTCAGGGAGGAGAAGATCGTCATTTTTCAGACGATATCATAGTGTCTATGGTTGAATCCATCAAGTCTGCTTATCCGGATTCAGCCATCACCCTTTCACTCGGCGAAAAGAGCAAAGCCTCTTATCAGAGATACTTTAATGCCGGAGCAGATCGTTACCTGTTGCGCCATGAAACGGCGGATCCCATCCATTACGCCAGACTTCACCCCAAAAGTCAGTCCCTTCAAAACAGGATGAAATGCCTTTATGATCTGAAGTCCATCGGTTACCAGGTTGGAACCGGGTTCATGGTGGGTTCACCCTATCAAACTCTGGAAAACCTCGTGAGCGACCTCCTGTTTATTCAGGAATTTCAACCCCACATGGTTGGAGTGGGACCTTTTCTCCCCCACCACGACACTCCATTCGGCCACCATGTCAAAGGAAGTATGGAGCTTACTTTGCTGATGATCGCTATCCTGAGGCTTATGATCCCCAATCTGCTGATCCCTTCGACAACCGCGCTTGGAACCATCCATTGCACCGGGAGAGAGCAGGGCATCCTGGCAGGAGCCAACGTGATCATGCCCAATCTTTCACCGACGAATGTCCGCAAAAAATATTTGCTTTACGATAACAAAATCAGCACGGGCCAGGAGGCTGCCGAGGGCGTCATAGATCTGCGGAACCGCATGCAAACCCTCGGGTACCGGATCCCAGTGAGCCGGGGCGACTACCGTCCTGTCCATCAGCACGGAAACACCCGGCATCTTTCTCCGTCCCTTTATCCACCCATTGAAAGGAGCACATCCCATGTACAATCCTCTATCTAAAAAGGCCACCGAGTTTATCGACCACGCAGAGATCCTGGAAACCATGAAATACGCCCAGGAGAATAAAAGAAACGCCTCCCTCATCGACAGCCTCATAGAAAGGGCAAAAGACTGCAAAGGCCTTTCTCACCGGGAGGCTGCAATCCTGCTGGAGTGTGAGCTGCCCGAGCAAAACGAAAAGATCCTGAAGCTGGCAAAGAAGATAAAGGAACAGATCTACGGAAACCGGATCGTCATGTTCGCGCCCCTTTATTTGTCCAACTACTGCATTAACGGCTGCGTTTATTGCCCTTATCATAAGAAAAACAAGACTATTCACAGAAAGAAACTCACTCAGGAAGAGATCGCACGGGAAGTCATCGCACTGCAGGACATGGGTCACAAGCGCCTGGCGCTGGAAGCGGGGGAAGATCCGGTGAACAACCCCATCGAGTATATCCTGGAGAGCATCGACACTATTTATGGAATAAAGCATAAGAACGGAGCCATTCGAAGGGTCAATGTCAATATAGCTGCAACAACCGTTGAAAACTACCGCAAGCTGAGGGACGCCGGAATCGGCACATACATCCTTTTCCAGGAAACCTACCACAAGGAAAACTATGAGGCCCTGCACCCCACCGGCCCCAAACATAACTATGCATACCACACGGAAGCCATGGATCGGGCCATGGAAGCGGGAATCGACGACGTGGGGATCGGCGTTCTGTTCGGACTGAACATGTATCGCTATGATTTTGTAGGTCTTTTGATGCACGCAGAGCATCTGGAAGCCAGCATGGGGGTAGGCCCTCACACCATCAGCGTTCCAAGGATCTGCCCTGCCGACGACATCAGTGTGGAAGATTATGAAGATGCAGTACCGGATGAAACCTTTGCCAAGATCGTCGCTGTATTGCGGATCGCTGTTCCCTATGCGGGCATGATCGTCTCCACACGGGAGTCCCAAAGGGTTCGGGAGAAGCTCTTAGCCCTTGGAATATCTCAGATCAGCGGGGGGTCAAAGACCAGCGTTGGCGGTTATGACAAACCCGAGCCTCAGGATGAAAATTCNNTACATTCCAAGCTTTTGCACCGCCTGCTACCGAGAGGGACGCACCGGAGACCGCTTTATGAGCCTTGCGAAATCCGGCCAGATTGCAAACTGCTGCCATCCAAACGCACTCATGACCTTAAAGGAATATTTGGAAGACTACTCTTCACCCCATACAAGGCAGCAGGGCGAGAGGGTCATATCGGAACAGATCGGCCTTATTCCAAACGAAAAGGTTCGCACACTTGCAATCCATCATCTGGCAGAGATGAACCAGGGCAGACGGGATTTCAGGTTTTAAGACATAGGATAGAAAGGAACATGACATGAGCCTGCATGCAACAACTGAAGGCAATCGCCTCCACATCGGCATATTCGGCAGACGGAACAGCGGTAAATCCTCTCTGATCAATGCATTGACCGGGCAGGAGATCGCCCTGGTATCTGACGTAGCCGGAACTACAACCGATCCGGTGAAAAAAGCTATGGAAATCGCCGGGCTGGGCCCTTGCGTTTTCATTGA
>DCUA01000166.1:0-798 GCA_002329675.1 Firmicutes bacterium UBA1426
GGTTTCCTTCCCGCCGGCATCTCATCTATGGCGGAATGATCCAGATCCCCGTAAAGGATGACAGCGAGTGTTCGGGGTATCGGCGTGGCTGTCATTACAAGAACATCGGGATTCTGTCCTTTCCGGGAAAGCAGGCTTCGCTGGTTAACTCCGAAACGATGCTGCTCATCAGTTATTACCAGACCTACGTTGGCATATTCTACACCCGGCTGGATCAAAGCATGTGTACCGATCAGAAAATCGATAGAGCCATCGGCAAGTTCCCGGATGATTTCCTTTCTGTGCTGTGCTTTCATGCTTCCAGTCAGCAGACCAACACGTATCCCGAAACCGTCAAACATCCCTTTTAAGCTATCAAAGTGCTGCCTGGCCAATAATTCCGTGGGCGCCATCATAGCTGCCTGAAAACCGCATTTTATTGCCTTATATGCTGCTGCGGCCGCTATTACTGTTTTACCGGAACCCACATCTCCCTGAATCAATCGATTCATAACCTTTGGAGCTTCCATGTCCCTTTCTACTTCGGCAAGCACTCTTCTTTGCGCACTGGTAAGTTGAAAAGGTAAAGCATCTAAAAACGTTTCCGTTGTCTGTTCAGGCGAAAACGCGATACCTTTATTGTTCTCCTTTATGCGGCTTTTTATTGACAACAGTCCCAATTGCAACAGGAAAAGTTCATCGAAAACAAGACGAAAACCTGCCTCTTTTGCTTTTCGGTGCTCTTTTGGAAAATGTATGTTTTCAATTGCATATTGCAAGCTGCAGAGCCGGTTTCTGGAAATGATATCTTCCGGCAGA
>DCUA01000166.1:818-5362 GCA_002329675.1 Firmicutes bacterium UBA1426
GAGATTCCCTGCGTCAACGGATATACGGGCAGGATTTCTCCGGGAAGTTCTTGTTGCCAGCGGTTGAAGTCAGGATGCACCATCTGCAGACGACCTGCCCGTGAACTGACCCTTCCATAAAACTCGTACTGGCATTCCTTATCTAATGTTTTCTCCAGGTATGCAGCATGAAAGAATACCACTTCAATGCTTCCGCTTTCGTCGGAGATCAATAACTTTAAGTTGCGCTTTCTTCCATAACCATAGCCTCCTCTGACCATCAGAGTGATATTACCCCGTATCAGAGCAATCTCTCCATCAACGAGGTCTTTGATAGGCTTGCAGTGGCTACGGTCCTGATACTCTCTGGGATAATATGAAAGAAAATCCCCTATCGTGCGGATTTTCAATTTTTCCAGTGCTTTTGCTTTTTTTGGTCCCACTCCCTGAAGGCTGGTAATGTGTTTGTGAATACCCAATTTATCATCCTTTGACTTCAATGTTTCTTGGGGTGATCTGCTTCGATATCAATCCGGTTACAACGACCGCTATGCTGTTAGCCTCAATGCCTGTCAGGGATTCGATATCGGACTTTATATCATTGATGAGCTGTTCCGTTACCATGCTGATGCTCGTTCCGAAACGGATGGCTATATAAAGTCTCAGATCCAGTCCCTTTTCGCTCATGTTGATATCAAGCTGTTCCGTAGCATCCGGTACTCCGTATTTCTGTCTTGTCCGTATTACTTTTCCTTTGTGATTCGTAATTCGGACACGGCCCTGAAACTTACGGACAGCTTCCATCACTATCCTGCCGATGACGGCCTTGCGGATCTTGATTGTCCCTGCTTCCGTTTCCTTATAATATAAAGCCACAATGGTACCCTCCGTCTGCATTAATAGTAGCACATAGCCTTAAATTTTGGAATTGCTTTTTTCCTCCCGCACGTATATACTATTTTTTAGCGAAGTAGAAAAAAGTATTTTACAGAATAAAATACCTATGCTATAATGTCTTTTGTTCGACGCTTCAATACACAGTCAAGGGAGGTGTAATAGATGTCAAGAAAATGCGAAGTCTGTGGCAAAGGTCAGGTGTCAGGGAACAATGTAAGCCACTCTAACAGACATACCAGAAGAAAATGGAACGCCAACATCCAGACTGTCAGAGTTGAAGAAAACGGCACAGTTCTCAGGAGAAAGGTATGCACCAGATGCATCCGTTCCGGCAAGATCAACAGAGCGATCTAATAAATTTGTAAACAAACGAACCCTCGGCTATGCCGGGGGCTTTTCATTTATGCACATCTTTCGGAAATCATACTGTAAAAAGTTTATATCCGCAAAAAATCATAATGCCTCCCAGCAGGATCAACCATATCTTTGACGGAAGCAAAAAGGCACAAATTGTCACGGCGCCGATAATGAGCAATATCAGACCTAACAACTCTACCTCACCTTTTTTACACTTTGGTTTCTTCTTTTCCATTCAAAAACACACCTTTCCTATCATGGGGTCTTCTGCAATCAAACGTTATAAAGGAGGAACATGAGCAGTATAACGGAAGCAATCAAAGCAGCATACCAAATATAAAGCGGCACCGTATGTATTATCAAAATAACGCCGGAGAGCCCCAACGCCACGCCCAGGATCTTAGCTATTCCCATTTCTCCGCTACGCTTCCGTTTCATCCATGACCCCCTGACAAAAAGAAAACCCCGCTCGTATAACAATGTATGCCGGCGGGGTACGGATTGTGCCTTCAGAATGTGCCTTAACTGTTGGGATCGCTGCAATAAGGTGTTTTCAAATTGCCGATTTTATAACTTCTTTCTGTTAGAATTTCTTCGATTTCCGAAAGTGTGATCCCCTGATTCACCAGGAGCACAGTCAGGTGAAAGAGCAAGTCACATATTTCTTCCTTGATTCCATCCCGATCACCGTCTTTGGTGGCGATGATCACTTCACTACACTCTTCTCCACACTTTTTCAGGATCTTGTTAAGCCCTTGCTGAAACAAATAACATGTGTAGGAGTTCTCTGACGGCTCCAGTTTCCTGTTTACGATTACATTATAGAGGTTGTTTAGTGCTTGATTCATTGTTCAACAACTCTCCTTTCCTGAAAAAACAACTTCTTTCTCCGGTGTGGCAGGCAACTCCGATTTGTTCCACCCGAATCAACAGGGTGTCGTCATCGCAGTCCGGAGTTACGGATAAAACCTTTTGGTAATGACCAGAAGTAGCTCCCTTGTTCCACAGTTCACCTCTGGACCTGCTGTAAAACCAGGTGTAGCCGCTGTCAAGAGTTTGTTTCAGACTATCTTCATTCATATATGCAAGCATCAGCACTTCATCCGATTGCACATCCTGAACGATAGCAGGGATCAGGTCTGCCTTTTTGAAATAGATCGAAAGGTCCATTATGCACATGCCCCTTTCTCTTTCAACTTAACCGAAATTCCTCTCTCCTTCAGAGCGTTCTTCACGGTGTTAACTGTAAGATCCCCATAATGAAAGATCGAAGCCGCCAGCGCTGCATCGCAGCCTGTTTCCTGAAACACCCTGACAAAGTGGCCTACAGTGCCGCAGCCACCCGATGCGATAACGGGGATGCTTACCGCGTTGCAGACTGCAGAGAGCATAGGAAGATCAAATCCGTTTTTCACACCGTCCGCATCCATGGATGTCAGTAGAATTTCTCCTGCACCCAAAGATTCCCCTTTCCTGGCCCAATCTACCAGATCAATGCCTGTATCTGTCATTCCTCCATTGATCATAACGTTGAAACGATCTTTTTCTGTCTTTCTACCGTCAATGGCTAACACAATGCATTCTCTTCCAAACTCCTCCGTTGCTTCTCTAAGAAGTTCCGGTCGCTTTACAGCAGCGGAATTGATAGAAACCTTGCTGGCACCTGCCTCCAGTAACCTCCTTATGTCCTCTACATCCCGAACCCCACCGCCAACGGTGAGGGGAACCGAGATGTTGTCAGCCGTTTCTCTGACCAGATCCACAATGGTGCCTCTGCCTTCATTCGTCGCTGTAATATCCAGAAATACTATTTCATCCGCTCCTTGCTTTACATAGTCCATTGCACATTCTACCGGATCTCCCACCTCACGGAAGCCGATAAAGTTAATTCCTTTTACAACCTTGCCGTTACAAACATCAAGGCATGGAATGATTCTCTTAATACCCATTCTTCACATTTCCTCCTTACAAATAGATAGAGCTTCTCTTAAATCCAGGCTTCCTAGGTAGATAGATTTCCCACATATGGAACCGTAAAGTCCCAATTGACAGAGTGCCCGTATATCTTCACTGTTGCGGATCCCGCCACTGGCTATGATCTTTGACGATACGGCGTTTTTCAAAGACTCCAGATGGCTAATACTCGGTCCGTTTAATGTCCCGTCTTTTGCTATATCGGTGTATATAATGACTTCCGCTCCTGAGGCTTCCATTTTCTTCGCTATCTCAATATAGTGAGATCCGCTTTCAGAAACCCATCCGGAGGTTTTCACCATCCCGTTCATTGCATCGATGGCCACTGCGATTTTTCCGCAATACTTTTTTACCGCCGCTTCCACCAAGGAAGGATCATCAATAGCCGCAGATCCTAAAACTACCCTGCTGATGCCCTGCTCCAGATAATAGGAAATGTCCTCCATTGTGCGAATACCCCCGCCGAGCTCCACTTTGAGGCCGGTTTTCTTTGCCACTTCAATGAAGATGTGGCTATTTACTCTCTCACCGGAAATGGCGCCATCCAGGTCCACCATGTGGATCCACTTTGCGCCTGCTTCTTCAAATGATGCGGCCGTTTCCAACCAACTGTCCGCTACCCGCTCTGAAGTATGAAAGGCACCTTGAGTCAGTCTCACGCATTCTCCTCTATAAATATCGATGGCGGGTAATATGATCATCTATAAACATCCTTTCGTTGATAAAGTTTCGCCTTTTTCCGACCTTTCAACGCCTTGCTTCAGTGCATATCCAAAAGCTTTAAAAAGAGCTTCTGCAATGTGATGGTCATTGCTCCCATAGACCAGATTCAAATGCAGCGTGATTCCTGCATTTACAGCAAAGGCATTGAAGAACTCCTTTATCATCTGTGCATCCATATCGCCGATCTTAGGGGCGGTAAATTTTGCATTGAAGACCAGATAAGGCCGGTTGCTGATATCCAGGTTACAGGTGGCAAGCGCTTCATCCATGGGGATGGTGTACATACCGTAGCGCCGGATCCCCTTTTTGTCTCCGAGAGATTTTGAGAAGGCAGTTCCCAGAACGATACCAACATCTTCAATAGTATGGTGGCAGTCCACATTAAGATCACCCTTGCATTTCAGTTCTATATCGAACCCGCCATGGAGGCAGAATGCCGAAAGCATGTGATCGAAGAACCCTATTCCTGTGTCGATATTGGAAACACCCTGACCGTCGAGGCTAAGGGATAAATGAATATCTGTTTCCTTAGTTTTACGTTTTATCTTACTTTCTCTTTGCATCTGACCACCTCCTCGATCTCATTTACTATTGCTCTCATTTCATTAAGAAAT
>DCUA01000166.1:5505-23815 GCA_002329675.1 Firmicutes bacterium UBA1426
CTCTATGTATTCCTTTTGGGACAAGATGATGCAACCTGCAGACTCAGACAATGTATTCAGATTGTAAGGTGCACGCAGAGCATTTATCACATGGATGAGGCCGGGCGACGATACTGCAAATCCCAGACGAATGCCAGCACAACCCAGAGCCTTCGAGCAGGTCCGTAAAACGATCAGATTATCACGGCTTGCAGCCTCTTGTAAAACCGACTGATCGGAAAAATCCATATAGGCTTCGTCAACGATGACCAGAGCATCTGTATTGTCCACTAACTCCATAACATCACTATTAAGGGTAACCGTTGATGTGGCACTGGAAGGGTTGGAAAACAACAGCGCCCTCGCATCCTGTTCTCGGATTAGATTCAATGTTCCTGACACATGGATCAAGCCACTCTCCGTTCTCGGAACCGTACAGAGCTTCTTCTCATAGTTGGTTGCGAAAATCTCATACATGGAGAAATCGGGTTGCGCCAGTAATAGCTTTTCATCTGACTTCAGAAAGCAGCCTATGAGCATGGAAAGCAGTTCATCTGAACCATTTGCTGCCACTACCAATTCCGGATCCACACTGTAATAATTGCCAAATGCCTGCCTGAGTTGCTTATAGGTGTCGTCCGGGTATCGGTTAAGCGAAATATTGCCCCAGGCGTTCAGCAATTTGGTCTTAAGCTCATCTCCGGGATCGATAAAGCTTTCGTTGGCATCCAACCTTATTTCGCAATCTTCTGCAATCACTTTATACGGTTTTAGCTGTTGAAGTTTTTCATGCAATTGGTAGGACATTTTTACCTCTCTTCCATGAATCTTATGGAAATGGATTTGCTGTGGGCGGAAAGTCCTTCTCTCCGGGCAATTTCCATTATGTCTTCTTTACAGGTTTCAAGCGCTTCTCTTGTGTAATAGGTATAGCTCATCTTCTTTGTGAAGCTATCCACACTTAAGGGGGAAGTAAATCTGGCAGTTCCCATGGTGGGAAGCACGTGATTGGTTCCTGAATAATAGTCCCCCAGGGGTTCGGGACTGTACGATCCACAAAAGACAGATCCTGCATTTTTGATTTTCGGTAAGGTCTTCATAGGTTCAGATGTCATGATTTGCAGATGCTCCGGGGCGATTCGGTTTGCAGTTTCTATCATTTCATCTTCAGTGCTGCAGATGAGAATCAAACCGTAGTTCTTAAGAGATGCATCTATGGTTTCCTTTCGTTTCATGCATGCAGATTGGACCCGGAGCATTTCCATGGTTTTTTTCGCTAGCGCCTCGTCGGTGGTGAGCAGAATTGCTGCAGACATGGGGTCATGTTCTGCCTGGCTCAGAAGATCCGCTGCGACGTATCCCGGATCTGCCGTTTCATCGGCCAGGATGAGGATCTCGCTTGGTCCGGCAATCATATCGATGTCTACTTGCCCATAAACGTATCTTTTAGCTGCCGCAACATAGATGTTTCCCGGGCCGACGATCTTATCCACCTGAGGGATGGTCTCCGTTCCGTAGGCCATAGCTCCGATGGCCTGAGCGCCGCCTGCCAGAAAGACCCGATCTACTCCGGCAATATAGGCTGCTGTCAATATGTTTGGATCTACACCAATGAAAATCTCTCCTGATCCTTCTTTTCGGACTACCGGAGGTGTGAGCATGATGATTTCTCCTACTCCCGCAAGCTTTGCAGGGATAGTGTTCATTAACACCGTAGATGGATAAGCTGCTGTGCCACCGGGAACGTATATTCCTACACGATCAAGCCCTCTTACGATCTGACCCAGCAAAGCGCCGTTTGGTCTTTGGATCTCATAGCCCCTTTGAACCTGCTTTTCATGATATTCCTTTATATTTTTCGAAGCGTTGCATAGGGCTTGCTTGAAGGCATCGTCTGCATCATCATAGGCATTTCGCATTTCTTCTTGTGAAATCTCAAAAGGCTCAGCAGATAAACCACAGAATTTGCGCTCGTATTTTCTAATGGCCTCGTCTCCGTGCTCCCGGACATCTTTTAAGATTTCTTCAACAACGTCCCTTACCTTCCGGTCCGTTTCACCAGCACGACATTTCATTTCCCTAAGGAGTGAAGGTATGTTGTTTTGATTACTTTTTATAATTCGCATTGATTTACCTCTGTTGATGTCTCTTCCATGTACTATAATGTTCTACTTTATCGTTCTACTTTTGACGCCATGTTTTCTATAAACGCATCGATTGCTTTCTTCTTAAGCTTCATACTGGTCTCGTTGACGATGAGCCGGGCTGATATTTTTTGTATGTCATTCACAACAACAAGGCCGTTTTCCGCCAGCGTTTTACCTGTATCTACCAGATCAACGATGCCATCTGCCAGTGACAGCAGCGGTGCCAATTCCACTGAACCTTCGATTTTAATGATCTGTACGTCCATACCCTTTTCTTCAAAGTAGTCTCTGGTAATCTTCGGGTACTTGGTAGCTACTTTTTTAACTGAATAACCGGAGTAAAAATCTCTGTCTGACTGCGCTGCTAATACAAACTTGCACCGCCCGAATCCCAGGTCGAGCACTTCGTAAAAGCTGCCCGCCTGCTCCATAATGGTATCCATTCCTACAACACCCATATCGCAGACACCATGTTCCACGTAAGTGATTACATCGGCTGCTTTTCCAAATACCACGTCTATATTTTGATCGGGAATGGTGAGAAACAGCTTCCTTCCTTTCTCATTCAGGTGGCGGCAGTCAAACCCCATCCTTTCCAGCAGTTCGATGGTACTCTTCTCCAACCGCCCTTTTGTAAGAGCGATGCGCAACCTTCCATCGCCATTGGGAGCGCGACCATTTTCACCGTGATCGAGAATAGCGGCAGAGATCTGATCCACATTCACAGCGAAACCTGTGGCGGGAAGATCGCAGCCGAAATCCTTCAGCAGATTGTCATAGCGCCCTCCGGACAATACGGGTTCTCTGGCTTTTGAAGTATAACCTTTGAAGACGAGCGAGCTGTAATAGTCTGCCTGATTGACCAGGCCAAAATCTATGATAACGCTTTCTTCCAGTCCAAGATATGCCAGGGCATCATAGATCGACTTGAGGTATTCCAGCATCCCGATTAATTTGTTATCGTATCCGTCAAACAAATCCTTTGCTTTGTCAAAGACTTCCCTGCCACCGAAAAGCTTGGGGAGTTCCCGCAAAATAACTGTAGTCTGATCTCTTTCAAATTTATCCAACTTAGAGGACAATGCAGCATAATTCTTGGATGAAATAAATTGGTGTATGCCGGACTTCTCATCTGAATCGATGTTTAACCGTTCCATCAGCAGTTTAAAGATTCCCACGTGGCCAAGCTCGATCCGTATCTCTCCGCAATCACAGGAGGATAGCGCATTTACGCTCAGGGTCAGCAGATCAACATCGGATTCAAAAGATGCATCTCCGATGAGTTCCACCCCCATCTGCAGCATCTCATTGCTTCGCCCGCGCAGCCCGGGATTGTTTCTGAACACTTTCTGCTCATAGTAGAGCTTCAATGGCATAGGATAGTCCTTCAGCCGGGAACAGACAAGACGGGCAATGGGGATGGTTGAATCCGGCCTGGCTACCAGCACTCTGCCTTTGTTATCCAGGGATTTGTACATAGTCTCCTGCGGATAGTACAGCGCCGTAGTTGAGAAAACATCATAAAATTCGAAACCCGGAGTCACCACCTGGTGGTAACCGTCATTTGTAAATGCAGTATGGAGTCCATTGGTGATCTCCTTTTGTATCCTGCATTCTTCAAAGAGCAGATCCTTGGTACCTTCCGGTGTAATTTTGTCAAACCGCTTCATTATGTAGTCGCCTTTCACAATTTATCACTGCCCCATACTACTACACTAAAGCGTGAATGTCAATAAGAGTTGCTAAAGTCATACATTTCAGACTTTTATTATTAGAGACTACTACTCTGTGTTAAAAATATTGATAAATGTGAAGGTTAGATATTATGCTTATATAGAAGATGTAGGACTCAACAACACCGCTACACCCGAGCAGCCCTTCAATCGAAAAGTATTAAAATCAACAAGTGTCACATCCCCGCTGATAAAGAAGTCTTCGATCCTTTCTCCGGGTGCCGGTTCCACAGGAAGATATTCCTCCCCTTCCCGGCATACGCATACAACAAGTCTGCAGGTCCTGCCCTTTCTATGGAAGGAATATATATTGGTTCCCGAATTACCGGGCTGGAATTTCAATTGTTCCAGTGCCTCTGTCTCCTGCAGCTTTTTACGAAAGGCCATAAGTTTTTTATAATGCAGGTAGATTTCCCTGTTTCCTTTTTCGGGAACAAAACAACCCCGGTTGAAGGGATCCCGATCACCCTTCATACCGATTTCATCGCCATAATAGATACAGGGGATACCTGGCATGAGAGCCCATATTACAATGGCGGCAAAGAGCTTCTGCTGCGCCTTTTTATCGTCAGCTTCTTCTTCAAACACGGTAAGGATCCTGGGGGTGTCGTGGGTTCCCAATATGTTCATCAGGCCGTTAAACACCGTTTCCGGGTAGTTTCGCCAAAGTTCTTCTACGATTTGAGACAGATGGGTTCCGATAATCGAACCATTGAAAAAATCTATGATCCCCTTCTGCAGAGGATAGTTCATGACGCTGTCCAGCTGATCCCCGGAAAGATAGCGGCGCTTTTGTCCATAGCTGACTTTTGTTGATGCATCTTCCCAGACTTCGCCGATGATGACCGCATCCTCATCATATTCTTTGACCACCTCTCTGAACCGGTCTAAAAAAATATCAGGCAGTTCGTCTACTACATCCAGGCGGAATCCCGATGCCCCACNNCCGTTTCGTTGACATGAGGCAGGGTATCGATGCCCCACCAGCTTTCATATTTATCCGGATAATCGGTAAATTGGAACCATTGAAAATATGGGGAATCCTTGCTTTGATAGGCTCCTACCTCCGGATAGCGCCCGTACTTATTGAAATATATGCTATCACTGCCTGTATGGTTGAAAACCCCATCTAATATGATGCGGATCCCCGCTTCTTTTGCCTTGCTGCAAAGCGCGCGAAAATCATCCTCTGTTCCAAGCAGTGGGTCGATCTTCTTGAAGTTTGCCGTGTCGTATCGATGGTTGGAACAGGCCTCAAAAATCGGGTTCAGGTAGATCACCGTTACGCCCAGATCCTGCAGATAAGGCAGTTTCTCAATAATACCCTGAAGGTTTCCCCCGAAAAAATCGTTGTTCCTGATAATGCCCTTTTCATCGGGCAAATGGTTGGGTGTTCCGCCCCATTCATCCCGAAGAATATAGTCTTTATCCATCGGAGGCGGCACGTAGCTTCTGCTTCTCGCAAACCGGTCAGGAAAGATCTGATACATGACGCCTTCGGTCATCCACTTGGGACATTGAAATGGTTTCTTTGACATTGCCACACCTACAGGGGTTTGATGTTCCAGATCCGTTCAGCATACTCCCCGACTGCCCTGTCTGCGGAAAAAATGCCTGCAGATGCTATGTTCATGAGGGACATACGGTTCCAGCGGTCTCTGTCTGCATATGCTTTTGCAACATCCTGCTGTGCATTTTTATAAGATGCAAAGTCAGCAAGGGTGAAAAAAGGATCCGCCCCGCCGTTATAGCCGGTGGTAAGGTAGTTGAGCAGCTCGCTGAAGTTCTCGTTGTTGATTTTTTCCGAGATACAGCCTATGACTTTATTGATGTCCGGGTTATTCTGATAGAGGCTCCATGGGCTGTAAGTCCCCGAATTGCGTAAGGCTTCCACCTCTTCGACCTTCATACCGAAGAGAAAGATGTTATCGTCTCCCACAGCCTGATGTATCTCTACATTAGCACCGTCCAGGGTTCCCAGAGTAACGGCTCCGTTGATCATCAGCTTCATGTTACCGGTTCCCGAAGCTTCCTTACCTGCCAGAGAGATCTGTTCGGATACCTCTGCCGCAGGCATGATCATTTCCGACTGGCTGACTGAGTAGTTCTCTAAAAATACGATCTTCAAACGGTCTTTCATAACAGGATCCTTGTTGATGGCCTCAGACAGGTGGTGAGCAAGGCGTATGACCTGTTTTGCAATATAATATCCTGCAGCTGCCTTCCCTGCGAAGAGAAAGGTTCTCGGTTGAAAGTCACCGTCAGGGTTCTCCCGGATCTCATTATAAAGGTGGATACTATGCAATAGGTTGAGTAATTGACGCTTATACTCGTGTATTCGCTTGACCTGTACGTCAAAGATGGAATTTGGGTTAACGATAATATTATTATGTTCCTTGATGTATTTTGCCAGATTTTCCTTATTATAAAGCTTGATTTCTTCCAATTTGTGAAGAACCAAAGAATCATCTCTGAACTGTTTCAGCTTCGCCAGTTCTTGCGCATCCTTACGATATCCCGGCCCGATGATCTCATCCAGCAAGGCGGATAAGCGGGGGTTCGCCTGACAGAGCCAGCGACGATAAGCAATACCGTTGGTCACGTTTGTAAATTTATTCGGATCCATCTGTGCAAAACCGCTGAATAACTGATCCCGAATAATTCCACTGTGCAGAGAAGATACTCCATTGACCTTATGGGCCGCCGTCACGCAAAGATTCGCCATATGCAGCTTTTCATCACAGATGATGGACATACGGTTTCTAAGGTCTTCATCCTGCGGGAAAGTGGCATTCAGCCTTTCATGAAGCCTTCGGTTTATCTCCCATACAATAGTATGCAACCTGGGCAGCAGTTTCGCAAAGAGGTCTTCCGGCCACACTTCCAGGGCTTCAGGCATGATGGTGTGATTGGTATAGGTAACAGAAGATGTCACGATTCTCCATGCTTCATCCCATGGATAACCGTACTCATCAATGAATATGCGCATTAACTCCGGTATAGCCATGGTGGGATGGGTGTCATTGATGTGGATCGCTACTTCTTCACTGAAATTGTCCAAATCAGGAAATGTCTTCAGATGCTTATCCACAATGGTCTGCATTGAGGCGGAGATGAAGAAATACTGCTGCATGATGCGCAGGCTCTTGCCTTCTCTATGGGCGTCTTCCGGATAGAGTATTTTTGAAATAATTTCAGCCATGTGCTTCTGCTCCATAGACTGAAGGTATTTCCCCTGGGAGAAGAGCTCCATATCGATGTCTTCCGGAGAAGTGGATTGCCACAATCGCAGCGTATTTATAACAGGACTGTTGTAACCTGTGATCAGCATGTCCCGGGGAATAGCCAGTACTGTAGTATAATCCGTGTGGATCAGCTTCATTTCCCCGTTTGCGTTCCAGATTTCCTTTAGTTTTCCACCGAAATGAACCTCTTTGGTCTCTTCCTCTCTGGACCTGAGCCAAACCTCTCCCAGATCGAGCCAATCATCGGCAAGCTCTTTCTGCTGCCCATTTTCAATTTTTTGCTTGAATATACCGTATTCGTAGCAAATGGACATACCGTGTCCGGCCATACCCTTTGTAGCAATTGCATCAAGGTAACAGGAAGCAAGGCGTCCAAGACCTCCATTTCCCAAACCCGCATCCGGGTCCATGCGATAGAGGCAGGAAAGGCTCCCTCCAAGGGTTGAAATGGCTTTATCCAAAGCATCGCACAGACCAAGATTGAAAACGTTATTTCTCAATGATGTTCCCGGAAGAAACTCCATAGACAGATAGTAGAGTTCTTTCTTCTGATGAGCGCTTCCTTCTACATAGGTTTGCAACTGCAGTTCGGACATGATGTCCCTTATCACAAGGCAAGTTGCTTTATAAAGTTCAGCTTTGTTTGCGGAATTCGGATCTCTGCCATACTGACGCAGTAGTTTCTTGCGAATGAGTTCTGTGAGTTCTTCGGGAGTGCATCTGGCATTCATACATAATGAGTTCATTCATTGTCCTTTCAAAGCAGGGATTTATATAGCTCCACGTATTCTATCGCAGATTTCTTCCATGAGCAATCTGTTTTAAAGGCATTTTGCACCAGTCTATGCCAGTGCTCCGGTTCCTGATACAGGCGCAGCGCTCTTTGTACGGCATCCAGCATATCGTGAGCGTTGATGGACTCAAAGCGAACACCGTTCCCCTTTCCCGTTTCCGGATCATAAGGAGTTATTGAATCCCTTAAACCGCCTGTAGCTCTTACAATTGGAATGGTTCCATAACGCAAAGCAATCATTTGTGCTAACCCGCAGGGCTCACTGATAGATGGCATCAGAAAAAGATCTGCTCCTGCGTAAATACGACTGGCTAACTCCGGTGAGAAAGCGGTGATCGCAGCCACCCTCCCTTTATATTGTGCGGACTTTTCTCTGAAAAACTGTTCAAATTTTTCATCCCCTGTTCCAAGCAGTACGAACTGGATCCCGCTGCTCATCATTTCATCAAAAACATGGGTAATGAGAGAAAGCCCCTTGTGTTCTACCAGACGGCCTATCATGCCGATGAGAGGCGCATCAACAGCTGTGTCCAACCCCACTTCTGCTTTTAATGCTTCTTTGTTCAATATTTTTTTATCGGCACTGTTCCTTGAATAATTGACAGAGAGAGCTTTGTCGCGATAAGGGTTGTACAATTTGTAGTCGATGCCGTTGATGATCCCGGAGAGCTTGTACCTGTTTTCATCAATGATCGAGTGAAGGCCATGGGCATAGAATGGATAGGTTATTTCCTCCGCATAAGAAGGACTGACTGTGGTTAACCTGTCGCATGTAACCACTGCACCTTTCATAAAGTTAACGTTACCATCCATAAGCAGAATACTTTCATGCTCCCGGTCCAGCCCCAGCAGATCCTGAAGAATTTCCTTTCCAAAGACTCCCTGGTACTCAATGTTGTGTATCGTAAAGACGGTTCGCAGATCCCGGTACTGCTGCTCCTGTTGATAAATAGTCTTAAGAAAAACAGGAACCATAGCGCTTTGCCATTCACTGCAGTGAAGTATATCAGGCTCGAAATCTAAATATTGCAGAGCTTCCAGGGCCGCCTTACTAAAATAGGCAAACCGTTCTCCGTCATCGTAATATCCATAGTACCCATCCCGCAGAAAATACTGCTCGTTGTCAATGAAATAATAGATCACATCGTTGTATTCCATAGTGAACAGGCCACAGTAGCAGTTTCTCCAGCCTAAAGCAACCGGAAAATCTTTTTGAAATACAAGTGATTCTCTATATTTCTCCTTGATGCGCTTATACAGGGGGAGCATTACTCTTGCGTCAACGCCCTGATCGGCCAATTCTCCCGGCAGAGAGCCAATAACATCCCCCAATCCCCCTGTCTTTGCAAATGGAACAGCTTCTGTGCTTATAAATAATATGTTCAAATTTCCCTCCTATATTATGCTGGCCTTTTCCACCACTACCGGATAAGTCACATGACCGGATAACTGCCTGTTTTCCCTTACAATGACATCCTTATCCAGGATCACATGATTCAAATGTACACCCCTCATTATCTCCGTGTTCTGCATGATAATGGAGTTTTTCACAACTGCATCCTTTCCGATGATGACATTGCGGGAAATGATGGAATTCTCCACTGTTCCTTCAATGCGGCACCCGTCGGATATGATGGAGTTCTTAACCTGGCATCCTGTAAAGTACCGGGCAGGCACGCTGTCCTTGCTTTTGGTATAGATGGGTTTTTGAAATGCTTTTTCTCTGAACACAGGATTCAGGAAATTCATATTTGCCTTCATATAACCCGCTACGCTGCTGACTTCCAGCAGATGTCCCTTGTATTCATAACCCTGAATATTCAGATTGCCGGCTAACCGGTGTACAATATCTTCATTGAAATCATACTTGCCGTAAGCCATAGCATCTGCCACAAGACTCTCAAGCAGAGATTTGTTGATCACATAGACCCCTGTGCTCCAGCAGACATCCTGACAGCTCATGTCATCTTTGTTAATGCTCAGGTCGTAAAGTCTGTTTTCCTCATTGAAGCGCAGAATCGCCACTCCCATGGGAACAGTGGGATAACCGTTCAACTGCCTGGTGTAGACGGCGGTTATATCTGCATTGCTCTCTATATGCGTCTCAGCCAGATAGTTGAAATCCATGCTGTGAAGAATGCTGGTCTCCACCAGAATGACCGTGTCTGCCAAAGAACGCCGGAATGAATGCATGTTGTTCGAAAGGGCCTCAATGCTTCCCCGGTACAGTCCGTTCCGACCGCTTTCAGATTTCCCATAAGGAGTCAGGACTCTGAGCCCTCCTCTTTTCCTCATCAGATCCCATTCTTTTCCCGATCCCAGATGGTCCATCAGTGAATGGTAGTTTTCCCTCGCTATTACAGCGACATCGTAGATTCCATCATTTACAAAGTTAGATAGGGGAAAATCGATGATACGGAATTTACCTGCCATTGGAAGAGAACCTATCGTCCGCATTCTGGTAAGTTCACGAAGATTCTCTCTCTCCGAATAGGAGAAAATAATACCTAATATGCTCATCTTCCCGCCTCCTCACCAAAGATATCCTCCCCGACGGAAACGCCCGCCGGCACGGTCACGCCCTCTCCTACTTTTACGAATTCACCTACAACGGTTATTTCATCATGGACCTTCCCGCTCATATCTCCTTCAGAAGCTCCTATTTTAGCTGATCTTCCTATTTCTGCACTGGGTGCAACTATGGTATAACCAATACATGCACCTTCCTCAACTACCACTTTGTGCATGAGTATGGAGTTGGATACTCTAGCCCCCTTTTCCACCGTGACGCCCGGAAAGAGAATGCTGTTTTCAATGGTACCTTCAATCTTGCAGCCGTCTGCGATGCTGGAGTTTGAAATAGATGCGTTTTCTCCTATATATTGAGGTGGCATATTTGAGCTTCTTGAATAGATACGCCAGGGGGGATCGTTCAGCTCAAGTGGCACATTGGGATCCAGTGTGTCCATATTGGCTTCCCAAAGAGACTGGATCGTTCCCACATCCTTCCAATAACCCTTAAATTCGTAGGCAAATAGATTTTCACCAGAGTGAAGCATACCCGGTATCACATTTTTTCCGAAATCGTTATCAGATGTCTCATCTTCCTCATCTTTATTTAAGTATTCTCTCAGCTTCTGCCAGTTGAAAATATAGACTCCCATGGAAGCCAGGTTGCTTTTCGGCTCCTTGGGTTTTTCTTCAAACTGGAGGATCCTACCGTCACTCGCGGCAGTCATTACACCAAATCTGCCTGCTTCTTCCCAGGGTACCTGAATAACGGCAATGGTACAGTCGGCGTTTTTCTCTTTATGGTAATCCAGCATCAGATCGTAGTTCATCTTATAAATATGATCACCGGAAAGGATCAGCACATACTCGGGGTCATACAGGTCAATAAAATTCATGTTCTGATAGATGGCATTGGCTGTACCCTTATACCATTCTCCGCCTTTTCCATCCATATACGGAGGAAGAATAAAGACACCCCCATAGAGCCGGTCCAGATCCCAGGGCTGTCCGCTTCCGATGTAAGCATTCAGCTCAAGTGGCCGGTATTGCGTCAGGACTCCGATGGTATCGATCCCGGAGTTGATGCAGTTTGAAAGAGGGAAATCGATGATCCTGTATTTGCCTCCGAAGGGTACTGCGGGTTTGGCAACATCTTTTGTAAGAATGCCCAGGCGGCTTCCCTGCCCTCCTGCCAGGAGCATGGCCACCATTTCGGTTTTTTGTCCGTATGACATACTCAATCACCTCCGCTGATAATACAATGTGGATAAGGGTGGCAGATCCAATGAAACAGTGTACTGTTGGAACATCGGATCTTCTTCTGCTTTCAGTACTTCTTTGGTTCCCTGGCCTGTTCCTCCATATTTTTTATGATTGGAATCCAGAAGGAGAACGTATTCATCAGGTCCTTCCGCCGGCAAACGGTAGTCTGTCCGAAATACCGGAGCAAAATTGCAGACGACCATCAGTTCTTGTCCTTTTAATCCTATTCTGGAAAAAGCAATAATATTCATTGCAGAGTCATCAGAAACATGCCAGCGAAACCCTTTCCAATCTCTTTCCAGTTCCCATAACGGCTCCCGATCCAGGTAAAGGTGGTTCAGGTCTGCAACGTAATCCTTCATCCTCTTGTGAAGATCATAATCCAGAAGAAGCCAATCCAGCTCCTTTGCATGGTCCCATTCGGAGAACTGGCCGAATTCTCCACCCATGAACAGCAGTTTTTTGCCCGGATGAGCCATCATATATCCGTAATAGGCCCTGAGCCCCGCAAATTTCTCCTCGTACTTACCGGGCATTTTATTCAGAAGAGAACCCTTGCCATGCACTACCTCGTCATGAGACAGGGGCAGGATATAGTTTTCGGAGAAGGCATATGTGAGAGGGAATGTGAGGGCCTGATGTCTTCCCTTACGAAATAGAGGATCTGTTCTCATGTAATCCAGGCTGTCGTTCATCCAGCCCATGTTCCATTTGAAGTTGAATCCCAGACCACCAGCGTCTACCGGTGATGTGACCAGCGGCCACGCCGTGGATTCCTCTGCGATCATCAGGACGTTCGGGTAGCTGCTAAATACTGCTTTATTGAGATCCTTCAGGAAGGATACGGCCTCGAGGTTTTCTCTCCCACCATAGCAATTGGGCCGCCATTGTCCCTCTTTTCTGCCGTAGTCCAGATAAAGCATTGAGGCAACGGCATCTACACGAAGTCCATCTACGTGATAGTTGTCGAACCAAAACATAGCATTGGAAATAAGGAAGCTGCGCACCTCGTTTTTACCCCAGTCAAAGATCATTGTACCCCATTCTTCATGGCTGTTCTTCAGCGGATCTTCGTATTCATAACAGGGCGTTCCGTCAAAGAGAAAGAGCCCGTCCCGGTCTTTTGGAAAATGACCGGGGACCCAATCCAATATAATACCGAGACCAGCTTTATGGCATGCGTCTACAAAGGCCATAAAATCTTTCGGAGTACCGTATCTTGAGGTAGGCGCATAGTATCCCAGTACCTGATAACCCCAGGATGCGTCTAAAGGGTATTCGCTGATGGGCATAAGTTCCAGATGGGTATATCCCATTTCCAGGGCATAGGGGATCAGTTCATCCGCTATTTTCCCGTAGTCAAAGAATTGTCCGTCTTTATACTTTCTCCAGGATCCCAGGTGTACCTCATAGATGTTCACTGGTTTTCCATAAGGCGGTGATTCTGAACGCTGCTTCATCCATCCGTCATCCTGCCATCGGTAGCCGGAGATATCATAAGCCCTTGAAGCAGTGGCCGGGCGGGTCTCCATATGAAAACCGTAGGGGTCTGCTTTGGAATGTAAATTTCCATCCTGATCCTCTACGGTGTATTTATATAGATCATATTGCCTGACATCCGGGTAAAACAGCTCCCAGAGACCCTGTTGCGTAATTTTCTTCATGGGGGCAGACATGGGGTCCCAATCATTGAATTCGCCCGTCAAATAGACGTTTTTTGCCCTTGGTGCCCACAAACGGAATACATAGCCATCCCGTTTACCTTTCCGACATGGGTGTGCACCTAAAAATTCATAGGCTCTTGTTGCTGTCCCTTGATGGAACAGGTAAATCGGGAGATCCAACTGTTTGCCCATTCCAACCCCATCTCTCTCTACTCTGTGATCCGCCTGCACTTTTCATAGTATTCTGCTCTGAGCATAGACATTAAGTGAAGATCCACATATCGTCCATTCTTCTTACCCGAGTTACGCATAACACCTTCATATTGGAAACCGAGCTTTTTGTATAGCTCCGCTGCTCTGTGGTTATGGGGCAGATGATCCAGACTCACTCTCTCCGTATGAAGATGAATGTAACAGTATTCCAGGATCAGTCGCATGGCTTCTTCACCAAGGCCCTTTCCCAGATACTCTTCTTCACCGATGTAGATCCTGGTGATATCCAGAGAATCCGCCTGGGGATCGATCTTGCTTATATAGATCCTTCCGATCGGCCTGTCTTCATCCCGATACAGGATCGTAAACTGAAGCTTGTCCGGCTCAAGCGTGCGGATGACAAACTCTTTTACGATTTCTTCGTAATTCCGTTCACTGGACATGGTGAAACTTTCCTGTATATAGGACTTCTGCTCCCATTCGGCAAAGTAAACGCAGTCAGAAAACACAGTTTCCCGTATGATAAGGTTCGTAGATTCCATAAGCACCCCCGGCTATTCAGGAAAGATTTGACTTGAATATAGTATATACCTTATTCGTGTAAAGTGCAATGGCGGTCTGCCTCATTCCAGAGCCTGCCGGCGGTTTCTGCCCAGGATCCGGCTGCTTCCCGGCACTTATTACACAAATCCCGCACATCTTCGGGATCTTTCAAATCTGTGGAATAAGAATTGCTTTCTAAAACCATTTTCTGCAGCATATCCGTATTATCCAATAAAGGGCAAGGCTGAAGCATATTTGCATTAAAGGGCTGATATTTCCTGTATGCCTGGAACAACGGAGCTTTGTAAGCATCGAGCAGCGTGTTATTATGGATATTCGTGTCCGAATAATGTATGAAAGCACAGGGCTCGATATCGCCGTTGGCATTGATATGCAGATAACATCTGCCCCCGGCGATGCATCCATCCACATATTCGCCGTCATTCCAAAAGTCCATGGTAAAGATAGGCTTTGATTGGCGGAACTTCCTGACCTGATGGTACATAAATTCCCTCTGATCTGCTGTAACCATGAGGTCGGGCACTGCATCCACACCAACGGGCATATAGGTAAAGAGCCAGGTGAACAGGCATCCTTGCTCCAGCAGGAAATCAAAGAATGCTTCACTGCCTATAGTCTCTGTATTTTGCCTGGTATAGCAACAGGAAGCCCCGAATGGCAGCCTTTTTTCTCTCAATACCTTCATGGCTCTCATGATGGCTTGAAAAGTACCTTTCCCTCTTCGGGCGTCCGTGTCGTCTTCAAACCCTTCCAGACTGATTGCGGGTATAAAGTTTTTCACTCGCAGCATTTCTTCGGCAAAGGCTTCATCGATGAGAGTTCCGTTTGTAAAGGCCATAAACTGACAGTCATCATGCTTTTCACAGAGCTTTATCACATCTCCTTTTCGGACCAGCGGTTCACCTCCTGTAAAAATGTACATATAGGTGCCCATTTCCTTTCCTTGCCGGACGATACGATCAAGGGTTTCAAATGACATGCTGGTCTTGGTATCGTATTCAGAGGCCCAGCAGCCTATGCACTTCAGATTGCACGATGCTGTCGGGTCTAAAAGGATCGCCCAGGGGACATTGCATTGGTTTTGTCTGGCAACCTCGAGCCTTTTCGTCTTTCCTAAGATATTGCTGTATACAATGAAGTTGGTGAAGAACTTTTTAATAACACTCAGATCTATCGTGTTCCATATGTTGATTATGTACTGGTTCCAGTTGTTCCCAGGTTGCAGGACGGTTCTTTTCACTACATTTAGTTCTTTCTTAATGTTGCCGTTGATATCAAACTTTTCAGCCCAGTCGACAAGTTTCGGAAGATTCCTTTCGATATCCCTATCCAGATAATCGAGGGCGATATCAAGTCCCTTTGCTACTGCGATTTCCTTTAACGTTTTCATGATACAACCTCCTTTCATGGCTAAGGTATCATTTCCGCATTGCAACGAGGCGAAAGGAGTTTCACCTCGTTATATCTATGAAAATATTCGCGTAACTATGACAGCCGCAAACACAGGTTCCTGCTCCCTTATGTTGCAAAACCTGTTGCTCAGATTACTAAATTGTTTCTATCCATTAACCGGACAAGATTTTATTATGAAAAACTGCCAGAATACCCGAGTCTACTGAAATGTGATTTTCTTTTTCCACCAGCTCATTGGAAATACCAATGGGAAACTCCGGCTCCAGCACAGCATTTTCCAATGGGTATTTGAAACCGGTCAGCGTAAGACCCGTAACTGTCTCTCCCATGGGAAATATGGAAACGGTGTCTCCGATCCTTCCCGGTAAAACAAGTTGGTCTCTGACTATATAAATAGTTGATCCCTGTTCGTCAAAGATAAGGTTCATTCCTCTCTTGACAAAGGATATGGCACCGAACAAATTGGCTAAGGTGTGATCGAGCCGTCCGCCTGTTCCACCCCATATGGTGATGTCATTCCTATGGTTTTCTTCGGCAACCTGCAATGCTAAAAAGGTGTCAGTGAAGTCTTTTTCCGGTGGATGACGATAGAATTTAACCTGATTCTGCTCCATAAAAAGAAGGTCGTCGGGATTAATAGAATCCATGTCACCGACCAGAATGTGGGGCATGATTCCAAACTCTCTTGCTTTTGCGGCTGCTCCATCAGCACAGATGATGTGCTCAAAGTTCGCTTTTTGAAGAACATACCAACGAGAGTCGCCATATTCTCCATTTGACATGATAAGAGAAGACATAGTATCACCACGTTTGAAAATATGCAAAGTCAGATACAGTTTCTACTATTGATTATAGCACTTTCCAATTTCTGCGCAACCGCAATTCCATTCGTGCTTTTCTTTGAAATCGGCTTTTGCACTAGTGGTTTAATATTTGTGTGATATAGTGTATAATCCATTTCAAACCAATGATCAAGATATGTAAGGGAGATATTATGGACAGAGCTAAAGTCTGGAAGTTTGAGCATAATGTAGACACGGATCAGATCATTCCATCTCAATACCTGCTGCTTCCAAGCATCGATGAGATGAAGGCCTATGCCTTTGAGCCCCTCATCAAGGAGTTTGCAGGCCAGGTTCAGGCAGGAGATGTAATAGTTGCCGGTGAGAATTTCGGTTGCGGCTCCTCCAGAGAGCAAGCACCGAGAGTACTAAAGGAATTAGGAGTTAAGGCTGTTATTGCCGGGTCTTTTGCACGGATCTTCTTTCGGAATGCCATCAACATCGGTCTGCCTGCCATCATCTGCAAGGAGGCGTACGATGCTATTCAGCAAGGTGATGTTGTTGAACTGGACCTCGCGGAAGGCACCATAAAAATCGGCGACCGAACTTTGGAGTGTACAAAACTCCCCCCCTATATGCAGAAGATCCTCAACGAGGGTGGTCTGATAGAGTTTTTGAACAAGGAGGATGCAAAATAATGGGAATGACCATCAGTGAAAAAATCCTCGCAAAAGCCGCAGGCAGAGATCGGGTTTCCGCGGGAGAAATCCATACTGTTAACATTGATCATCTTATGAGCAATGACGGCACCACGCACCTGACCATAGATATGTTTAACACCATACTTAAAAAACCGCGAATAGCCGACAAAAATAAGTTGGTATTTATCATAGACCACAATGTACCGGCAGACAATCCCAAAACAGCTGCGGCCCACAAAAAGATGCGAGACTTTGCAAGAGAGCATGAGATTGCTTTTTATGAGGGAAAAGGTGTCTGCCATCAAATCATGATGGAAGAGTATGTGCGCCCCGGGGAACTGATTTTTGGTGCCGACTCCCATACCTGTACGTACGGCGCACTTGGAGCTTTTGGCACAGGTGTGGGAAACACCGATTTCCTCTACGCCATGGTTACAGGGAAATCCTGGGTCATGGTCCCCCACTCCCTGCGTTTTCATCTCACAGGAAAGTTTCAGGAAGGAGTCTATCCAAGGGACCTGATCCTGACGATCATAGGAGACATCGGTGCGGACGGCGCAACCTATAAGGTCATGGAATTTACCGGCGATGGTGCAAAGGCTATGAGCATAAATGAACGCATGGTTCTGACAAATATGGCTGTTGAGGCTGGAGCAAAGACCGGTATATTCCAGCCGGATGAAAAAACTGCAGAATATCTTAAAGCCTGCGGTCGGGAACCAAAATATATACTTGAAAGCGACCCCGATGCCGTTTATGAAAGGGAATATTTTTATGACCTGAGCAAAATACGGCCGGTTGTAGCCAGGCCGGACAATGTGGATGATGTGGTCAGTGTGGATGAGGTCAAAAATGTTATCATTCACCAAGCCTTTATCGGGTCCTGCAACAGCGGGAGGATAGAGGAACTGAGAACTGCTGCATCCATTCTGAAAGGTCATAAGATCCATGAAGGGGTAAGGCTTCTCATTGCCCCTGCATCCAATACTGTATATCTTCAGGCCTTGCAAGAAGGACTTATGGACATCTTTATGGATGCGGGAGCCATGATAATGAACAGCAACTGCAGTGTATGCTGGGGCAGCTGCCAAGGAGTCATCGGCGAAGGTGAAGTGCTTATTTCAACAGGCACCAGAAATTTCAAAGGCAGGGCCGGACATAAAGACTCCAAGGTCTATTTGGCTTCTGCGGCAACAGTGGCAGCTTCGGCTGTAACAGGTAAGATCGGAGGCCACCGATGAAAATCGAAGGAAGGATCTGGGTATTAGGTGATGATATCGACACGGATATCATCATACCCAC
>DCUA01000166.1:23857-24867 GCA_002329675.1 Firmicutes bacterium UBA1426
TTCGGGTGCGGTTCATCCAGAGAACAGGCTCCGGAAATTATCAAAAGCCTGCAGGTCAGCTGTGTCATCGCTAAATCCTTTGCCAGGATATTCTACAGAAACGCCATCAACAACGGTCTGCTCCTCATAGAGAACGATCCGCTCCCTGATGTAGTTACCGAAGGAGAGAATATCACGGTTTCTATCGGTGAATTTGCTGAATATCAGGGTGTCAGGTACGAGTTCTCTCCCCTTCCCCGGAATTTGATGGAGATTATTGAAGCAGGCGGACTCGTAGCCGCCATGAGAAAGAGAAATGGTTTAGAATAGTACAAAGCTAGTGAGGATAATATGGGATATACAAGTATTGAAAAGATTATAAATAATAACCTGAAGACGGACCTGGTCAGGGCTAACGATATCGTGACGGTAAATGTGGATCGGGTGATGATCCATGACATCTTCATTCCTTTCGTTGCCGATAAGTTTGAGGAGATGGGCTTTACGAAGATCTGGGATCCCGATAAGGTGGTTCTTATCTATGACCATCTGGTACCTACCAGCAGAGTGGAAGATGTGCGGCATTTTCAGATTGGAGACACCTTTGCTGCAAAGTATGGAATTAAAAATGTCCACAGAAGCGATGGCATATGCCATCAGCTCATGACGGAAGCCGGCTATGTAAAGCCCGGTGATATAGTTTTCGGTACAGACTCTCATACCACCACTTATGGAAGCGTAGGGGCTTTTTCCTCCGGCGTTGGATACACTGAAATGGCCGCAATTCTCGGCACGGGTCAGCTCTGGGTAAAGGTTCCGGAAACCATTAAAGTAATTATCGATGGAAAGCTCCCCGAGAATGTGATGTCAAAAGACATTATACTACGCCTTATCGGCGATCTTGGGACGGACGGTGCCAATTATAAGGCTCTGGAATTCACAGGAAGCACAGTTGCGAATATGAGCATCGCATCCCGCATGACTATAGCCAATATGGCGGTAGAAGCCGGTGCAAAAGCAGCAATATTTAC
>DCUA01000166.1:24887-89909 GCA_002329675.1 Firmicutes bacterium UBA1426
ATCCACTACTGGGCAAAGGATCTGGTGCCCGTTATGGCCTGCCCTTCTTCCGTAGACAAAATAAAACCGGTCACAGAGCTTCTGGGAACTCCAATTGACCAAGTGTTTATCGGTTCCTGTACAAACGGGAGACTGGAAGATCTTGAAATTGCCGCCAGGATACTTGCAGATAAAAAAGTTGCAGACTATGTCAAACTAATCGTTACTCCGGCCAGTAGAGAAGTTTATAAACAGGCTGCTAAAAACGGTATAATTGAGGCTCTTACAAAAGCCGGAGCGATCATTACCCATCCTGGTTGCGGACTTTGCTGCGGCAGAAGCGGAGGTATTCTCAGTGAAGGGGAACGAGTGGTGGCTACCAACAACAGAAACTTCTTAGGCCGCATGGGCCCTCCCTCCGTCGAGATTTATCTGAGTTCACCGGCTGTTGCGGCTGCCACTGCTCTTGCGGGTCACATAGCCCTTCCGGAACTATAAATTACGCAGAGTTCCATCGGTACAAGCTGTTTTCACTGATGATGAACAACTCATTATTGCGAACCACCATATTCTCATCGGGGATATAAATAATGGGCTTCTGCATCTCATCGGCGATTTTTATCATATCCTTCATACTGTACACCTGATAATAGCGGCTGTATTCCAGATCGGGGATTTCTTGCATGGCAACCATTCGGCTGCCGTAGTTTTTGATGATCCCGTTGTTCTTTTTTCGCAGGAGGGTCAGCTCATCCGGCTCTTTAATGACAAACTTCAATACCGGGATGGCAGCGATACATAATAACATAAGTACAATTAACAGGGATACCTTCGTGCGATCAAAGGGCACGATGATTTCTTCCGTTTCCGTTACCGAACCTTGAACAGGTTCACCCCCTGTCTTCGTGACTTGAAAGACATCTTCCAATAAAGGGATCTGCAGGTTTGAGGAAAATGGGATGGTCACTTCTTCCGTGGCTGTCTGAGCAGTGATCGTACCCGACAGTTCAACGATGACCTCGTTGGAAACCTTCATACCGGTAATTTCTTTCGCTCTAACTGCTAGTGCATCGTAATCTCCCAGAGTAAAGTTGATTTCTTCTTCACCTCTCCAACTGTCTCCTTCTATCTCAACTGTCTTTTCTTCGTTCAAAGGGAAGCTCTTAGTCCAGTAGATATTCTTACCCGCATCCTGACCCTGATAGCCGTTCACTGTAGCCAGCACCTGATATTGTATTTTGATGGGCGTGGTATCACTGCCCTGATATTCAACAGCAAAATCTGCCTGAATGTGTTCCAGCAGCAGCTTACTGTAATAACCACCCTCCTCCAATACAGTTCCCGGATATAGTTCGTTAGGACGGATATTCACGGTATACTTCACAGAAGGCTGACAGCTGTATTCAAAAATGACAGTTTCTTCGGTAGCAGTTTTTTCTTCAGTAACAGTGCTATAGGTCTGGATCCCTGTGAACAACAGGAGGATGGGCAGAATTGCCAGGATAAACTTTTTTGTCTTCTTATGTAGTGTGAGTTTCATATCCTACCTCGATTTTCATTGCAATGCTTTGGTAATAATAAGGTGCCCTTAAAGGGTTTTAAAGGCACCCTATTTTCAAATTATTATTTTGCTATATTAAGCGCACTATTTTGTATTACTCCAAGTGATTGTGGTCACCACCCGTAGGCACACCGACATTGAACTGATCCCATAAAAAGGTCAGATTGAATTTAGCTGTATTGATGTTCTCCGTGTTGTCATCGGACTTACCCGAGAGGGCGCTGGAAATACCGCTGGTATATGCGCCGGCTCTGTCAGGATCCATGGCGATTCCCAGGTAAACGTCCATCCTGTTATCATCATCCGGTGTTATATAGAGGAGATCATGAGATCTGTCGATCACATTCGCCAAATCCAGGTTTTCTAGGGCGGAAAGGCGGATGAAGCAAACGCCACCGAGAAGGAAGTAATCAGATGTGGAAAGATCTAACGTTGAGAAAACATCAACGTGGCCTTCATTTCCAGCATATTCTCTGAGGACTCTGAGGGATACACCAATCATACTCTTAATATCATTGTTTGGAATATCAGTAACCGCAACATCAATGTCGCTGAGTTTTGCTGCGATGGTTCCTGCATTAACGATGTCAGCCTGGAAGACCTGTGCATAACCGGGATACATCTTGTTGATTGCAATGTTGATTTTGTTGTCAGAAGCCGTGCCTCCTCCATAAGGACCAACTGTCACATCTAGCGGCTTTGGGTCATTAAAAGCCGCAGTAAATTCTGTCTTTGTATAACCCGATAATCTTGCTTTGTAGTCATCTAAGGCATCCTTATCAGCAATAATATTGTACAATCCATTGCCATCATTTTCATTGCCCCGATCGAAGAAATAGTTTTCTACATATCCTGGTGAACCTACACCATCAATGATTGCCCAAGAAAACTCATTGTCCGGACTTGCATACTGACCATATAATGCCAAATCAACGAATTTTACTTCCAGCTCCCCTGTGGTTACCGCTGTGTCGATCTGCAGGCTATCTGTCCAGTAGGCGTACCCCATGCCAAGGAACAGCATCGCACAAGCAAGAACACATGCTAATACTTTTTTCTTCATTTCCCTTTCTCCTTTTGAAATTATAGATTTTGGTTGTTACCTTAAATTATTATATACCGGTATATTGGAACTCAAAATTACCCAGGTGTTCACTCTTACCTTATACTTTCTGCCCATTTCTCTACTCCTTTAGAGGTAGGTTCAGAATTCCATATCCGAGGTGTCAATGTGACCGGATCCCTTGATCAACAGTGACGGGTAGCCGATCTTTGGGATTACCCGAACCAATTCTCCCTTGATGTCATTTGGGTGAACAAGCTGGCTATCCACAGTTGAGTTATTATCTCCCTTGGTACGAAAAGTCAGATTCCCAATGCCGTCATCCAGGATTTCTACGATGCGGTGGGTTATACGGATCTCATCTCTCTGAAACTGGATCACATCACCTGCGACAAGGCTCCTCACCTGTTCTTCTGTCCGCATCTGCTGTAAAAGTACTACATCACCTGGGTAGATCAGTGGTTCCATACTGCCTGTGACCACTACAGAGGGTACAATAGGAAAAACACCTGCAATAAACCAGAGAAGCCCTATGGAAAAAAGCGCTGTGGCCGACCAACCGATTAAACTTCCCTTCTTTTCTTTTATTGACCTTTTACCATGTTGCGGTTCTTCGTATTTTTCGATGAGAAATAGAATGAATCCGATGGGTACCAGGATACCTACGGCTCCTTCTGCCAGCCAGTTCAGCGCGGAGAGTATGGGGGAGACCCAATGGAAGAGCTCTAATACACCTGCATATAGGATTGCTGCAATGGGACCACCGTAAAGCGCGAGGTATGATAGCATGATATTCTGACAGAGTACGGGGCCTGCTTCCTGTGCAAAGAATATGGAAATACCTTTTATATCGGATGCCATCATTAGCTTTGAGTAATTCAAAGCAGAAGCAGTCATCATAACAGTAATAAAGATAAAGAACTTCAAATTATGTACATTACAATAGGTCCCGAGTACATAACTTCGTATGACCTCCCGAGCCGCCATGACAGGCAAAACATAGAACAAATTGCCCAGGATCCCTGCAGGCGATAAATCATAGGGACTTGAACCCAATTCTCCCAGTATTGATCCCGTTAAAATCCGCACAGCAATGAGGATCACTGCGCAGATGACTGCCTCCATGTAAATGGTTTCCCGTTTGGAAAGTCTGCTGGCTGCGTGTACTCTGGGAATAAAAAAGAACATTATAACTAAAAAGACACACCAGATCGACGGGATGATTTCCCGATTTAATAGATAAGAACTGCCCTGCTCCAAATCCAAAAGATAGGGCAACAGGGCAATTCCTATTAAAAGGAGCAACATGATGTTGCTGATCCTTCGGTATTTACTCTGATTCTGCACTTTCATCGGCTTCTGATCCTTCTTCTTCCGTTAATTCCAATAGATCCTCATTTGTTATTTCAAGCGTTGAGTTCGGTTCATCTTCACTTTCCAAGGGAACTGGAACAGGTTCCGGATCCGGTTCGGCATCANNGGTTGCAGATCCTCTGAGATCATTTCCTTTGGCATTTCAACATCGTTGATAACAGGTAAACGGAATTCAAAGCTAACCTCACCTGATACATCGAGCTGATCTGTCCAGTAACCATAGCTGGTGGTTAGTATACCAAGGGTCAAGGCTGTGATTGTTATCAGAAGGAGCAGCTGCTTTTTACACTTCATTCCTATCACTCCCCTCCTGCGTTGAACTGATCTAAGACTAAGGGAATCTCAAAGCCATAGCAGCCCTGTATTGATAACTCCAGCTGATCGATTCCAACCATTTCCTTGAGAACTTCTTCAGGCAGATCGAACTCACTCAGCTCCACTTTTCTGGCAGAAAGAATTTCCTGGCTGTCTGCCGGCTCCAGCGTGATCGTGCCCTCCATCCTGTCACCCTTTTTATTTGGTAACAACGTATGGGTTGCGCGGAACTGTCCCAGAGTATCCGGTAAAAGATCATAAACTACTTGAGGAACCGCATCTATGGCTTCATTTTCTGATCCGCAGCCGTAGGATCCATCTTCAGAGATTCCGGAGATGCTCCACTCCGGCGTTTTGGACATAAGCTTGAAAGGTATCTCTCCCAAAGAACTTCTTTTATCCTTTTCTGTGATCTTTGCAGCCCTCTGCACACTCTGCCCATCGGCTACGGCTATGGAATAAATAATAAGAATCTTAGCACTTCTGTTCTCAAATAACGAGAAATCGATGGGGCCTATATCTGTAATAGAAAGTGATTTTCCATCAAAGTCTATGTTTGCGTCCAGTTTACGGAATTTGCCACTATCAGTTTCTAAGCCGATCAGAAAATCCCGGTCTTTTCTGGTATCCACGAATTTGAAGCCCATGCTGCCCGTGGAAACTTCCCCCTCAACCGTCAATATATCGGTGTAACCTGCGTAGCTTACCCCCAACATCCCCACCATTACTGCTGAAAGCATCAAGAGCCCGACTTTGCTAAACATTTTTCTCATTTCTTCCTCCGGCCGGCCTTTCGGAATAAATTCATGCAATATTTCTTCCTTAATTATCTACCGGATATTTTATTCGCATACATCAGCACTTCCATGCGGCTGGACATGTTCAATTTCGTTAAGATGTTGCTGATATGCTTTTTTGCGGTACCTTCGGAAATGTACAAGTTGTTTCCGATTTGCGAATTTGTCAGCCCTTTACTCAGTTCTGCCAGGACATCCATCTCTCTCTCAGTGAGAAGACACATGCCTTCCCTTTCTTTTCCGTTCAATGCCTTTTCAACCAGCTGCGGTGGGTAGTACTTTTCTCCGCGAAGGATGAGGTTATAAGCGTATTTCAGATCTTCTTCATCCGTTTCCCTCAGGATATAACCCTCAACATTGAGATCTTTTGCCCTTCGAAATTCGAAGATGTTGATGGATGACGCCATTAATATAAATTTTGGTACTTTTTCATTCATCGATCTGATTCCGTCGATGAGATCGAAACCACTCCGGTCATGAAGATGCAGCCCTACGAAAATGATATCTGCGGGATCTTCTTTGTGGATCTCCAAAGCTTCATCTATTGTCATGACTTCAATGCACTGCTGGTCGTCCCTCTCTGAAAAGAGAACCTGAAAGATTCCTTTCCGGATCAGAGGTTGATCGTCAACAATGAGAACCTTCAATTTCCAAGACCTCCATTGAATGATTCAATTACTTGAAAGTAGTTGATACTCCCTCAATGAAATTTTACAGACAGACAACCTTAGTAGCAACTTTTTTTCATTGACAAATAGCAGTGAAAAAGCTCATTTTTCAAGGTTTTAAGCACTTCATAATACATAATACGACAAAGAACCCCGGCATGTTTGCCGGGGTTTTGATACGTGATATCTGATTTATATATTACGTTTCCGGTTTATGATCCGAGGCTGATCCGCCTGGCTGCTTCAAATTCTTTAAGAACGTCAGCGCCCGGCACCTTTGAAAGCATAGACACGATCAGTATGAACAGACTGGAGGTCACGAATGCCGGGAATAGTTCATAAATACTGAAAATACCACCCATGGGAGTCAGGACTAGTTCCCAGAAAAAGACCATACCGCCACCACTGAGCATACCAGCAATTGCCCCTGCTCTTGTAACGCGTTTCCAGAAGAGAGAGAATAGCATGATCGGCCCAAAAGTAGCTCCAAACCCTGCCCATGCAAAGGAAACTACTGTAAATATCACGCTATTTTCATCAAGAGCTATAATCATCGCACAGATCGCGATCACGATCAAAGTTGCTCTGGTGCAGTAAAGGATCGTCTTATCCGAGGCATCTTTCTTCAGCATTCCGTGGAATATATTCTTGGAAAATGCAGATGCAGCAATGAGAAGGTAGGAATCAGAGGAGCTGATCGTTGCAGCCAGAATACCGGCCATCACAACACCGGCTATAATGGGTATGAAAAAGCTGGTTGCCAGCAAGATGAATATGCTCTCTGAAGAGCTTTGGGTCAACAATGCGCCGGGGTATAATGCCCGGCCGATAATGCCGATGGACACAGCAGCTAACAGGGAAATGGCACACCATATCGTTGCGATCCTTCTGGACATTTTTAGTTGCTGCGGGTTTTTAATAGCCATAAATTTGAGCAGCACCTGCGGCATTCCAAAATACCCTAAGCCCCAGGAGAGAGTTGAAATGACAGTCAGTAATCCATATGGTGCTGCATCTCCAAACAGAGGTTGTCCACCCTCTCCGATCTGCTGGACACCTTCTGTCAGAACAGGCTGTGCAATACCGAAGAACTCAAAGAAACCAGGGATCTGCCGGACGTTTTCCATGACGACAGATATACCTCCTGCTGCTGAAACACCACCAATCAAAACGACCAGTAGGGAAAAGAACATGACAACACCCTGCATGAAATCTGAAGCACTCTCTGCCAGAAAACCACCTACATATGTATAACAGACAACAAAGACGGCTCCGGCAATCATCATATATTGGTATTTAACATCGAACAAAGTGCTGAAAAGCTTGCCAACCGTTACGAGGCAGCTTGCTGCATAGACCGTGAAAAATATCAGAATAAACAAGGCCGCGATAGTCATCAGCACCTTTTTATTCTCTTTGAACCGATTGCTGAAAAAGTCGGGAATGGTTATGGAATCATTGGCAATTACCGTGTAATTTCTCAGTCGTTTTGAAACAAAAAGCCAATTCAGATATGTGCCGATCAGCAATCCTATTGCCGTCCAGATAGCATCGCTGAGGCCATACCAGTATGCGACGCCGGGCAAACCCATCAGGAGCCAACCGCTCATATCGGAAGCTTCTGCGCCCATCGCGGTGATCCACGGTCCCAATGATCTGCCTCCGATCAGATAATTTTCGCTGCTCTCCCCTGCCCTTTTGTGGTAATACACACCGATGCCGATCACCACTGCCATATAAAGCATCATGGCGATGAATATTTGTCCTGTGTCACCCATCATAGATTACTCCTTGTTACGCTTAAGTCCAAAATAAAAACATGTATACAATAATGCGATATGTGTATGACTTTATCACATTATCACCCGCCTGTAAATATAAATTCATAGATACTTATTCTTTTACCAGCAGAGCCAGAGCTTCTATGTGTTTCGTGAAGGGGAAATTATCGTAAGCTTTCAATGTATCCGTACGATACCCGAAAAGCATTGCAGTTGCAAGGTTTTGAGCTAATGTCTTCGGGTTACAGGAGATGTAAACAATTTCTTTAACTCCGTAGTTCAGTATTTTCTCCAAAGCTTTCGGGTGAACGCCGGATCTGGGAGGATCCAAAATGATCACGTCAGGTTTGTCTGTCAGTCCATCCAGTACTTTTAAGACATCCCCTGCTATAAATGTACAATTGGTAAGACCGTTCAACTCTGCGCTGGTTCTGGCTGTCTCTACTGCCTCTTCTACCAATTCAATGCCAATGGCCTTTTTCGCACGAAGAGCTGCTGTCTGGGTTATGGTTCCCGTACCGGAATACAGATCAAATACAGTCTTGCCCGAAAGATCCGGGATCAAAGATAATGCCTCTGTGTAGAGCCTCTCCACAGCCTGTACGTTTGTTTGAAAAAAGGAGAATGCGCTGACCCGAAACTTTAGTCCCAGTAATTCTTCATTGTAATAAGCTCTTCCCTTAAGAATATTCAGCTTATCACAGACTACTGAATCTGAAAGATTATCGTTTTCCGTGTGCAGTATTCCAACCACTTGATTGTTAAGGTCAAGGCCTTCTATAAGGGACACATAGGACGTACCGTCGAAGGGCTGTTGCGTACTGGTAACCATATTGATCAGCAATTCGCAGGTATGTTCCCCTTTTCGAAGGATCAGATGCCGGAGCAGTCCTTTGTGGCTCTTTTTATGGTAGAAGGAATATTCATGTTCTTTGCAGAATGTAAGGGTTGCTTCTAATACCCGGTTAAAGTCAGGGTCCACAATCTGACATTGTCCGGTGGTGATAATGGACATGTAGCGTCCCTGCTTATGAAGGCCGAGGGTCATTTCTCCGTCTTTTACTTCATCGCCGAAGGTGTACTCCATCTTATTCCGATAAGCGTAGCGTGTCGGACTCCCTTCTATACCTAAAAAACGGTCATAGGTAACCAGGTTGTCTTTAAAATGGCGAAGGACCTCCTTAGCCTTTAACTGCAGTTGTTCTTCGTAGGGGATACCCTGGTAGATACAGCCTCCGCAATCAGCCCGGTGTTTGCATAAGTCCAATGGATGTCCCTCCTTTCGGTTTTTCTTACTTTCTCAACAAATCCAATTTGCTGAGATCGTAAGGAGTCTCCTGATAAACATAATTTAGCCAGTTCGCAAAAAACAGATTAGCGTGCCCTCTCCAGCGAACCAGGATTTTCTTTGATGGATCGTCATTTTCAAAGTAATTAACAGGAACATTGATGGGGAGCCCCTTTTTTACATCCCTCTCATATTCCAGCTTCAGTGTTTCTCTGTCGTACTCCGCATGACCCTGAACAAAGATCATGCGTTTGTCCTTCGTTGCTATGATGTGCGGCCCGGCGATACTGGATTCTGCCAGGATCTTCAATTCGGGAAAGTCCAGAATATCCTCCTTCATGACCTGGGTGTGCCTGCTGTGAGGGGCATAGAATACTTCGTCAAAACCCCGCATCAGCTCTGATCTCTTATCTTTCAGTTTATGCGGGTATACGCCGAATAATTTCTCTGGCAGCACGTATTTGTCGATTCCGTAATGATAATACAGACCCGCCTGTGCTCCCCAGCATATGTGCAGAACGCTGAAGACATTATTCTTGCTGTACTCCATGATCTCCGACAGTTCTTTCCAATAGTCCACCTCTTCAAAAGGCAAAAACTCAACGGGCGCTCCTGTGATTATCATTCCATCAAAGCGATGGTTTTTGATCTCTTCAAAGGTGTTGTAAAAGTTCTCCAAATGCTCTTTCTTCGTGTTTTTGGAATCGTGAGAATCCATGGTTAGAAGATTCAGATTTACCTGAAGAGGCGTGTTTGCCAGAAGGCGGATCAGTTGTGTTTCTGTAACCTCCTTAGTGGGCATCAGATTAACGATGGCAATTTCCAGAGGGCGGATATCCTGCGTTTCGGCCCGGACCTGGTTCATTACAAAAACATTTTCTTCTTTTAATATCTTAAATGCAGGTAGTCCCTTAGGAACTATAATAGGCATGTATACTCACTCCTTTATGCAACCACGGGGTCTGCCCCCGTGGCAGGTTTTCTAGAATTTGCCGTACTTTGAATAGAATTCTTTCTTGTATTCCAGGAACCTGTCCTCTTCGATGGCTTTTCGGATATTTTCCATTAAGTGAACGAGGAAGTACAGATTGTGATTCGTCAACAGCATAGAGGATAGGATCTCATTTCCTTTGAACAGATGACGCAGATAAGCCCTGGAATAGTTTCTGCAAGTATAGCAGCCGCATTCCGCATCCAATGCAGAAAAGTCTCTTTCATACCGGGCATTTTTAATCGTGACACGTCCGTGGGATGTCAAAGCCATACCATTTCTTGCAATTCTTGTGGGCAGTACACAATCGAACATATCAATTCCCCGTTCTACTCCCTCGAACAGGCAATCCGGGCTTCCCACCCCCATCAGATATCTGGCCTTATCTTTAGGGAGGTAGTCAACACATTGGTCCAGCACTTCGTACATGACTTCCTTCGGTTCTCCCACAGAAAGACCACCGACAGCATAGCCCGGAAGGTCCATCTCGACGATTTCTTCTGCACTTTGTCTGCGCAGGTCGGGATACATCCCCCCTTGCATGATTCCAAAGAGAGATTGCTTTTCCGTGTTTTTATGGGCCTCTTTGCAACGAGCCAGCCACCTTGTTGTCCTCTCCAGGGATTGCTTGACATAGGCTCTGTCAGCAGGATAAGGTGCGCACTCGTCAAAGGCCATTATGATATCCGAGCCCAACGCGTTCTGTACTTCCATGGATTTTTCCGGTGTGAACATATGGGTGGACCCATCAATATGAGACCGGAAAGTCACTCCCTCTTCCGTTATTTTTCTCAGATCTCCCAGACTGAAAACCTGAAATCCTCCGCTGTCTGTGAGTATCGCCCTGTCCCAATTCATGAATTTATGCAAACCACCTGCTTCACGAACGATCTCATGGCCGGGTCTCAAATAGAGGTGATAGGTGTTGGATAGAATAATGGAAGCACCTAATTCCTTGACATCCTCCGGCCGCATAGCCTTCACCGTAGCTGCAGTGCCAACAGGCATAAACACCGGTGTTTCAATGGTGGCGTGAGGTGTTTTAAGCTGCCCTCTTCGTGCCTTTGTATCTTTACATACTTTTTTCAATTGAAAAGTTACTGCGTTCATTACTGTCCTTTCTATTATAAGATCAGCATGGCATCGCCATAGCTGAAAAAACGATACTTTTCATTAACGGCCTCCTCATAGGCCTTGAGGATCTTTTCCCGATCATAAAAGGCGGACACGAGCATCATCAATGTCGATTTGGGGAGATGGAAATTGGTGATCTGGCAATCGATGATGCGAAAAGTGTAACCAGGATAGATAAAGATATTCGTATCTCCGTGACCTGGTCTTAAGATACCTTCTTCATCTGTTGCACTTTCCAAAGTCCTGGTGGATGTTGTTCCTACAGAAACGATCCTCCCGCCGGATGCCTTGGTTTTATTGATCAAATCCGCTGTGGCTTCGTCGATCCAATATTCTTCAAAGTGCATTTCATGATCTTCAATGGTCTCGCATTTCACCGGACGGAACGTGCCGATGCCCACATGGAGAGTGACATAGGCTAATTGGACTCCCTTGTCTCTCGATTTTTGCAGAAGCTCATCGGTGAAATGCAACCCAGCAGTGGGAGCTGCCACGGATCCTTCTTCCTTGCAATAAACCGTTTGGTACCTTGTCTTGTCTTCATCCCCGCTTTCCCGTTGTATATAGGGGGGTAAAGGCATTTTCCCAACTTGATCCAGTATATCCAGAAATACTCCTTTATACCTGAATTCAACGATTCGAGTACCACCCTCACCGTAATCGCGGATCTCCGCATATAGCTGAGGTTCTTCTGAGAAGTTGACTCTGTCTCCCGGCTTTAATCTCCTGCCCGGACGAACCATGGTCTCCCAGACATCCTCTTTTATTCGTTTTGTAAGCAGGAATTCCACTTCGATTCCCGTGGTATCCTTGGTTCCTATGAGCCTTGCAGGAAGTACCTTAGAATTGTTCATTACGAGACAGTCGCCGGGAGAGAGATAATCCAATATATCGTAGAAATGCCTGTGTTCTATGATCCCATTCTCTCTGTGGACTACCATCAGCCGTGAGTTTTCTCTCTTTTCAGCCGGGTATTGTGCAACGAGTTCCACAGGCAGTTCATAATCAAATTCATTTATGTGCATCAATCGACCTCAATATCTGTAAAGTAATAATTTAGTATGTCCATAAAACCCATACCTTGCTTTGCCATTTCTATAGCTCCATCCTGGGACATTCCCACGCCATGACCGTAACCTCTGCCCGTTAGTATCAATGCCCCTCTGTTAGCTGTGATGCTGTCATCAAAGTCCCCGGGTTCCTTTTCAGGGGCCTCAAGCTTTACTGTTCCATTTCCCTTTGTCAAAGACAGCGAAGTGACAACCACTGCCTGCGCTTTTCCTCTCTCAGACAGAACATGGATGGTGCCGGGATCCGTCACAGTTTTCATACCATTGGCAGAAAGCATAGTCAATTTTATATTGCTGCCTGAGGGGAGATTGCCTGTATAGTTTTCACCGATGACAAAATGCCTGGAACGCACCAATGAATTGCCCAGAACTGTCCGGATCCTTGACTTTGATAGTTCTACTTCTCCTTTTTCACCTTGGATGATAAGAGAAGATACCGCTCCCGATCCGTCACGTCCTCCTATTGCAACGGATTTTACGGTTCCCGGATCCAGTTGGGCCTGAAGCAGCTTCTGGTACAGGGTATCAAAGTTCATGGTGACCTGCCATGTATATTCCGGTGAGTAAGCGTCGGGGACCCCTCTTAAGTATGGTGTACGGGTAGACCATTCGTCCTCTGAATTTTGGGTATGGCCGCCGCTGTTCTTATGATAATAGACCTCTGCCGGTTCACCCCGGTAGCGGATGATCATTCCATCAGTTTCATCCACAGCCCTTGTGGTACTTGCATACTCGTCCTTACATCCTCCATAGACCTGGCAATGGGTTACGGCACAGAGATCAAATCCGTTCTCATAATGACGCCCCCTGCCAACCTCTGCAAATGTCCTGGCTGTAATGGCCTGGGCTTTCAAGGCCTCCAACGGGTTGCTCTGACCCATTTCTCTGTGGACTACTCCATACAGATACTCATTCATAGTCAGATAATTGATTACGGAGAGAGTGTTGTTACTGACCTTTAGCAGAATACCTCCCCGATACCGCTGTCCGTCTACGGACAAAATACAATGGTCTCCCTCTCCATAGGGCATGAGACAACCATTTATTCCTATATCAGCGGATATCAATACACCACCGCTGTCCCGCAGTTCCACGTGACCATCCTGGACGGTTGCAATCAACTCCTGGTATCCGGGTAGAGGAAGAGTTTCTGTAAACCCATTCTCTGACACCGATCCCAGAACAAAACCGTCAGGAGACTGAATGCTCTGAGACATAACATTAGTTCCATACTTAAGGCCTATTTTAATATAATCAGAGGCTTCGGCCGCCTCTGCATGGATCGGATGCAAGGCCATTACAAGTATTACAGCGGATAACAGCATAGCTTTTAATATATATGCTAGTATTCGGCTCCCTTTCAATTTGTCACCTCATTTTCTCATTAGGGTTTTCTCAATCATTCAGTGTCAGCTGCTGATCTCCCGGAGTCGCAAGACCTAAATGCCGATAAGCTTCCTCCGATACCATTCTTCCCTTTTGTGTCCTATGTAGAAATCCGGCCTGTATTAAATATGGCTCGTACACATCTTCAATGGTGACGCGTTCCTCTCCAATGGAGGCTGCGATGGTGTCAATACCAACAGGACCGCCTTGAAACCGCTGTATTATGAGTGAAAGAATTTCCCGGTCCAGGCTCTCAAGTCCCCTCTTGTCAATACCCAGGGCTTTCAGCGTTTTATCTGTGATCTCTGTGTCGATGGAACCTGTACCCTTGACCTGACTGAAATCCCTCACCCTCTTTAACAAGCGATTTGCTACCCGGGGAGTTCCTCTTGATCTCATGGCAAGCTCCATCAAAGATGGTTCGTCAATTGAGATATTCAATATCTCAGCCGACCTGCGAATGATTTCCGCAAGTTCCTTCGGTGTATACATCTCGAACTTGCTGACTACGCCGAAACGGTCTCGCAGAGGTGCAGAAAGGCTTCCGGCACGAGTCGTTGCCCCGATAAGGGTAAAGCGAGCCAGATCAAGGCGGATGGATCTTGCAGAAGGACCTTTTCCGATGATGATATCCAGTGCGAAATCTTCCATTGCGGAATATAGAACCTCTTCCACTGAGCGGTTTAACCGGTGTATCTCATCGATGAATAAAACATCGTTTTCATTGAGGTTTGTAAGTATCGCAGCCAGATCTCCAGCCCGCTCAATAGCAGGACCGGAAGTGATCCGAAGCTCAACACCCAGCTCGTTTGCGATGATTCCCGCCAGAGTGGTCTTTCCAAGCCCCGGAGGTCCGTAAAAGAGTACGTGATCCAAGGGTTCCTTACGCATTTTAGCCGCCTGGATATAGATCTTAAGATTGTCTGTAACACCCTTTTGCCCGATGTATTCATTAAAACGCTTCGGCCTTAGAGTTAGTTCCAGTTCTTCTTCTTCATTTTTCAATCTTGTCTCTACGATCCTGTCTTCAAAGTCCATTCATACTCTCCTATTTCCTCTGAGCACCTCTTAATGCCAGACGAATGTATTCTTCTGTGGCGAGGTTCTCCCCTTCAACGGCTCCGACCGCGCTGACTGCTTCGCTACGGCTGTAACCAAGGCCAATGAGCGCATTTACCGCTTCTGTCCGTCCGCTTTCAGACGCTGCCTGCTCAGCCAACTCTGCTAACGGTCCGATATCACTGATCTTATCCTTCAGTTCCAGCACGATACGCTGTGCTGTTTTCTTTCCTATACCAACAGCCTTCGTCAGGGCATTTACATCTTCAAATATGATCGCTTTTTTAACCTGGTCCACCGGAATCGATGACAGGATGGAAAGGGCAGCCTTAGCTCCGACTCCGTTTACTGTACGGAGCTGCTGGAAAAGGTTCAGAGAGTCGTTATCATGGAAACCGTAAAGACTCATATCATCTTCTCTTACGATCATAACGGTATAAACGATTACCTGATCTTTTCCTCTCCCGGTATATAAGGGGGAATTATCAGGCACAAAGACTTTATAACCCACGCCTCCTGTCTCAACTACGATTCCTCCATCAAAACTCATGGTGATCGTTCCTCGTAAATAGTGGATCATCGGTCAGCTCCTCTTTTGTTATTACATGAAATGCTACTTACTCTTTTTCATGCGCATAAGATACCCGCAGGAATGACCGTGACAAATAGCTGCCGCCAGAGCGTCCGCAGTATCATCCTGCTTTGGGATCTCAGATAGCTTCAGAATGGTCTTTACCATGATCTGCACTTGCGATTTTTCAGCTCTTCCATAGCCAATCAGTCCCTGCTTGATCTGAAGCGGTGTATATTCATAAATATCAAGTCCCGAGTTGGCACAGGCCAGGATAGCGACTCCCCTTGCCTGGCCTACCATCAGAGCAGTTTTTGTATTTTTATTAAAAAACAATTCTTCAATGGCAACCACTTCAGGCTGATATTCATCGATGATTTCCATGAGTCTGCAGTATAAGTGCTTTAAGCGGTCAGGCATGTCCATATCCTTATCCGTCGTCACCGCACCGTAACCGCATGCAGTGAATCGGTTGCCGATCATATCAACAATACCGTAACCTAATATTGCATAACCCGGGTCGATGCCCATGATCCTCATACCATTCTCCTGTCTGAAACTCCTTGTACGATCATCTTTGATGGTCTTAACGATTATACCATAATAACCTTTTCTATCCAAGTAACCTATGATATAATAAATGCAAATTAATAAGCAAAGCCAGCCGGTTTTGCCCGGGATGTATTCATTGTATAATTATCCATTTTCAAATTTATTAAAGTGTGTCAGTACTGTGGTACATGGAGGATGTCATGAGATACTCAAGGCAGAACAAAATATTGGATATTATCAACTCCCATGAAGTTGAAACTCAGGACATGCTTGTTTCACTGCTGAAAAAGGCAGGATATCAGGCAACACAGGCTACCGTCTCGCGGGATATCAAGGAGCTTCAGCTCATCAAAACCCTGTCTCCATCGGGTCGTTATAAATATGCGGTAAGTTCGGCGGCGGAACAGCCTCCTTCCGAACGCTTTGTAACGATCTTTAAAGAGACGATCAAGGCCGTGAATTCTTCGGGAAACATTATCGTAATAAAGACCCTTTCAGGATGTGCCAATGCAGCGGGTGAAGCCATTGACACTATGAATATGAGTCACGTGGTAGGTTCTGTCGCCGGAGACAATACGATTCTCCTGGTCATCGATGATCCGGCCAACGTTCCCGACCTGGTAAAGCGCTTTCACGACATCTTAAAATGATCTAACCATCATCGAGGTACAGATATGCTCACCCACATCTCCATCAGGGATTTTGCAATTATCAAGGATGTCAGCCTTGACTTTCAACAGGGCTTGCATATCCTGACCGGTGAAACCGGAGCCGGAAAATCCATAGTCATCGAAGCTGTAAGTATGGCCTTAGGAAGCCGTGCAGACACCACTTTCGTCCGGTCCGGAGCAGACAAAGCCATTATAGAGCTTACCGCAGAGATATCCGACCCTGCTGTTTTGTCATTGTTGTCCGAAAACGACCTGGGAGATGAGAGCACCTTATATATCCTTCGGGAGATCCACGCAAGCGGAAAAAGTATTTGCCGAATCAACGGCACGCTGGTATCCGTCTCATTTCTGAACAATCTTTGCAAAAGAATTGCTGATATTCACGGACAATACGATCATCAGTCCCTTCTGAATCCGGATTCGCATATCCATCTTCTGGATGGATATTATCGCACTTCTATCGAACCGATCAGGAATGAGGTTGCCTCATTATATAGTGAATATATCCGTATAAAATCAGAACTGGATGCTATCTTTCGTGCACAGGCAGAAAACCTGCGAAACCGTGACTTCATGGAATTTGAACAAAGAGAGATATCCCAGGCAAATCTGAAGATCGGAGAGGATGATTCCTTATCCGAACAGCTGTTGCTTCTGCAAAATAGCGAGAAGCTCTATTCCACCCTCTCTGAAGTTTATGAACTTCTATACGATCAGCCCCCTTCCTCACAGGATAGCATAGGCAGAAGTATGCAACTTCTGAACGGAATAAAGAACTTTTCAAAAGACTATGCTGGTTTAGCGGAAATAGTCTCGGACTGCTTTTATAAGCTGGATGATCTGCGAACAGACCTTCGCAAGGCCAAAGAGTCTATCACCTTCTCCCCTGAAACCATCAACGATATCATGGAACGCATCGATCTGCTTGATCGCCTCAAGAAGAAATATGGCGGTTCTATCGAAAGTGTTCTGTTACATAAAGAAGAGATCGAAGAAAAGCTGGCACAAATAGAAAACTCCAGCCTTTTGCAGGATACTCTGACCGAGGAACTCGCGTTATGCAAAGAACAGTTGGATTTAGCCACTGAAAAACTAACTGCCATAAGGATGGAAGCGGCAACGCATATGGAACAGGATATGGCACGAGAGCTTGAAGAACTGAACTTCAAGGATACTTCTCTAACTGTATCTATAACTCCCCTGCAGGATGAGAGCGGGAAAAGATATACAGAATCAGGTTCCGACCATATTGAATTCCTCATCATTACGAATAAAGGAGAACTCCCCAAGCCACTTAGCAAAATAGCCTCCGGCGGGGAGATATCCAGGATCATGCTTGCCTTTAAGTCCATCATAGGAGGCTTTGACCGTATCCCCACCTTGATATTTGATGAGATCGACAGTGGGATAAGCGGTGCTACCGCCAGTATCGTCGGAAGAAAGATGAAGCAGATCTCATCGGATCACCAGGTAATCTGTATCACTCATCTTGCACAGATTGCCGCCTTTTCAGATCACCATTACCGGATTTACAAGGAAGAATCCGAAGGAAAGACCTCCACTCATGTCACGTACCTGGACAAGGAGGAAAAGACCCTTGAGATCGCACGCATGCTGGGCGGGCTCCATGTTACCGAAACCACCCTGAAGAATGCGGAGGAGCTCATAACTCAGTCTTCAATATAAAAAGACGATCCCTTTGATTACGCAAGGATCGTCTATTTTTTTATTTTACAGGATGCTTAGTCTTCGATTTTCTCTTTGATGTCTTCTACAATCTCTTCTACTTTATCGGAAACTGCTTCTGCTGCATCCTCTGCCTTTTCAAGCAACACTTCTGCTTTTTCTTTCAGATCTTCAGCAACGTCTTCTGCTTTCTCTTTGACATTTTCAACAAAATCTTCAACTTTGTCAGCCATATCTTCAATCTTTTCCTTCAGGGAAGGCTCATTTTCTTCTTCCATCAGGGCGGGCTCGATGGTCTCTTTGATGGAAAGGCTGATTCTTCTTCTCTCTTTGTCGATGTCAAGGATCTTGGCCTGTACTGTCTGACCTACAGAGATTTCGTCCGCAATATTGGTCACGCGCTTATGTGCGATTTCGGAGATATGGACCAACCCGTCAAGACCTGGCTCTAATTCTACGAAAGCGCCGTATTCCTTGATCTGAACCACGTTTCCGGTAATAACCTGACCGGCTTGATATCTCTCGTCAATAACGGTCCAGGGTTCAGGCTGAGTTTGCTTCAAGCCAAGAGAGATCTTGCCCTTTTCGGTATTCATGGAAAGGATCTTAACATCGATCCGCTCGCCGATTTTCAGGGCTTCCTGCGGGTGCTTCAGCTTGCCCCAGGAGATCTCCGAAATGTGGAGAAGTCCATCCAGGCCGCCGATATCTACGAATGCGCCGTAATCAGTAAAGCGCATTACTGTGCCTTCTACCACATCGCCAACGTTCAGTGCATCCCAGATTTCCTTCACTCTCTTTTGCTTTTCTTCTGCCAGATAAGCTTTGTGTGAGAATACAGCTTTGTTTCTCTTTTGGTCCACTCTGCTGACCTTCACCGGAAGGATCTTGCCTACGAACTCATCTGCTTTTTCTACATATCTGTCAGACAGCTGAGACATAGGAATGAATCCTGAGACTTCCTTATATACTGCGATTACGCCGCCTTTAACTTCCTTGACGACTTTCGCATTAACGACTGTTTTATTGTCAAGGGCTTCGTTGATCTCATCCCAATGTTCGTTGATTTCTAGTTTTCTCTTGGAAAGCAGGATGTTTCCTTCTCCGTCGTCGGTCTTGATGACTTTTGCCTGGATGCAGTCTCCTGCTTTATAAACATCAGTCAATTCCTGACCATCTTCCAAGACCAGTTCATCCTTAGGAATAATCCCATCTTTTTTGCAGCCCAGGTTAACTACGATCTCGCGATTGGTTACATGTACGATCTCTCCATCGATGATTTCTCCTCTGTTTGGAAGGATCATCTGCTTGTCGATTTCATCCATGAAATCATCCATGGGATTGAAATCCTCGTCCTGGACTTCTTCTGCGGCTTCCGCCTTTGGTGTTTCTTCTACTGCAGCTTCAACAGGTGCCTCAACAACGGTTTCTTCTGCTACGGGGTTGTCGCCCGCCTCTGCAACTTGCATTTCTTTAATCTCAGTGATAGCTTCACTCATAGTGGAAATAACCTCCTTAATGATGCGTTCAGGAGTTGATGCACCTGCCGCAACACCTATTCTATCGCATATTTCGATTTGTTTCAATGGTAAATCATTTTTATTTTCTACAAAGAAGGTTTTTTTGCAGTGTTTTTGTGCAATCTCGAAAAGTTTTTTTGAATTTGCGCTGTTTCTATCGCCGATTACGATCATCAGGTCGGATTCACTTGCTAGTTTTTCGCAACTTTTCTGACGCTCATCTGTGGCATTGCAAATAGTCCGTATAGGAATCAGGTCTTCTTTTACTTCTTTCAGATAATCCACGATGCTATTCCATAGAGTGCCGGTGATCGTAGTCTGCGCTACGAGAGTAATGTGGTCGAAGTCAATCGCTGCTGCCTCTTCGATGCTGTTTAAAACCAAACAGTTTTCACCCGCCCATCCTACTATTCCCTTTACTTCCGGATGATTGGTATCTCCCACAATAACCACATTTCTACCTTTTTCATTTGCTTCTTGTACCAGCTTATGAATCCTTGATACGAATGGGCATGTTGCATCCACGACACTTAAATTCAGCCGTGCGACTTCATCGTAGAAGGATTTTGGTTCTCCGTGAGACCTTATAACGATGGTGGATGCAGGCGGAATCAGAGAGAGTTCTTCTACTATTTCTACACCGCGACTGCTCAGATCCTCCGTTACTGATCGGTTATGGATCAATGGTCCGCATGTGTAGATCCGCTTATCCTGATCTGTTTTATTTTCTATGAGGTCTTCCGTTTTACGTATGGCCTCGCGCACTCCGAAACAGAAGCCCGAATTTTCAGCTACCTTAATCTTCATTACTATGCCCTCTTATGCTCTCTAAAAACCTTTTAAACGCACCTTCTTTTCCGTTCTCTGTAGGTTGGTAATATCTTATTTTTTCCTTGTGAAGGTTGTCCGGCAAATACTGTTGCTCCACATAACCGCCGTAGGCGTGGGGATATTTATAATCGATCCCGATCCCTCTCTTGGCAGCACCGCTGTAATGGCTGTCTTTCAGATGTAGAGGAACATCGTCGATGTCCTTTTTATGAAGGTCTTGTAGTGCTTTTTCGATAGCTGATATAGCGGAGTTGGATTTCGGGCAGGACGCAAGAAGAATAACGGCCTGTGCTAAAATGATCCTGGCCTCTGGGAGTCCTACCATCTGTGATGCCTGCACGCAGGAGGTGACAATGGAGATCGCCTGTGGATAAGCCATGCCCACATCCTCGCTGGCGATCACAAGGAGCCTGCGTCCAATCATCATGATATCCGCTCCACCGTCCAGCAGCCTCGCGAGATAGTGGATAGAGGCGTCCGGATCGCTCCCGCGTATGGATTTCTGCAGCGCTGAGAGCAAGTTGAACTTGTCCTCCTTTCGGTCGTAGAAGGTGGTCTGCCTTTGCATGGCCTCACCTACCATAGAAAGATCGATGATACCACCGGATTTCAAATTGTCCGCAATAAACCCCAGAGTGTCCAGGGCGATCCTTGCATCTCCGCCGGACAGTTCTGCCAATGCTCTTAAGGCTTCATCCTCCCATTTCAGATCCCGCCTGCCAAGTCCACGTTCTCTGTTCTTCAGTGCTCCATGGAGAATTTTCACGATATCATCAGCACTCAGCTTTTTGAATTCATAAATTGACCTTACCCTGCTGAGTATGGCATTGTTCACAGCGAAGTACGGGTTTTCTGTGGTGCTGCCGATAAAGCGAACCACACCTTCCTCCAAAGCTTTCAATAGGGAATCCTGCTGAAGTTTATTCCATCTGTGAAATTCATCCACATATAGATAGGTTTTTTCCTTCTGGAGGCCGAAGAATTTGGTCTTTGCCTTTTCAAGGATTTCTTTTAGTTCTTTTATTCCTGTGGTCGATGCATTTATTTCAAAAAAATCCGAATCCATCTCCTGGGCGATCAGGCGGGCAAGGGTTGTTTTTCCCGTTCCCGATGGGCCGAAAAAGATGGCAGAATCGAAGGTCTTGTTTTTTATTGCGTTGTAGAGCAAGGACCCTTCATACATGAAATGGTCTTGTCCAACAAATTCCTCCAGGCTTTCCGGCCGCATGCCGGTGGATAAGGGGATCATTGCATCCGTACCTCCACTGTAGTTATAAAGATGTCGTTTCCTGCGACACTTTTTACCTTTTCCATGGAATTCACCGCCTCTTCTTTTGTTATATGCGGTGTCCCGATCAATTTGTATGCTCCATCCTTCTCCATGATCATCACCTCAATATCCGATGCTGCCAGAGATGATGCTACAGTTTCAGCTCCACTTCTGTCACTGAAGCTTCCATACTGAATGCAATAGAGCACATTTGCGGTATGCGAGTTTTCCGTCACTTGCGGATTTGATGGTGGCGTTTCTGTAACCGGCGCCCCTGTTTCTTCGCTCTCCGTATTAACATTCTGCTGATCGATTATGATAGAAGAACCCTGGAATCCCTCTTGCGAAGATCCGTCCTCCTGTGCATCTTCCCTGTCACTTCCAAGGAAGTAAGGTGTAATGACATATTCCGTCAGTCCATAACCTACTCCTACTGCAAGCAGAACTACAATCAATAAAGTCAGGAGTCCTTTCCCGAATGAGCCACGGGAGTTGGCATATCTCCTCTTGTTCATATTCAGCCCTCTTTTCGTTTCCGTATTTGTCTATCTTTATGAGGCAAGTCCGGAAAATATTCGAAGAGAGTCATTAACGCTCTGAAAAGCGTCTTTTGTAATAAGAAACGAGGAGGGTGAATATATGATCGTAAAGGAGAAACAGCAGCTGTCCTCCCAGGATCAGCAGGACGTTTGCGTAATCGGGAAGGCGAAAGTTATCCAGAAACACGGTTTTGAATAGCAGTATACCTGATCCGATACTAATGTTGAAAAAAAGCAATTTAAGGCAGATTTCAACAGGCAGCTTTCCTATTTTCTCAATATAGTATTTTACTATACCATAGATTCCGAAGAAAAACAGATATGGTAGTACTGCGGCTTTGTTCGGGATTAAAAGCAGAGCCAGTATGCCGGAAGCGATATAGAAAATGCCTCCCCCTTTGCTGTTTGTCTCTATGATCATGATTGCCGTATAAACGGAACTGACTGCATATATGGTCAGCTCGACACCCGGTACAAAGCTGGCGAAAAATAGAGTAGCCACCGACAGGGCTAACAATATGCCTCCCAGGGCGGCTGTCCTTGTTTTCATGCTTTGTTGCATTTTGCCTTATTCCCTTTCAATATGTATCCCCGATTGCTATTAGATACAATCACAGAGCATATCTGCACAGCAATAGCATTGCAGCATTCTGCACAGCTCATCGTTGGTGCTGCCGTAACCCCGACCGTAGGCATTCGTCCGATATGCTCCGGAGGTCTGCAACATATTGTTCATGGCTGTTCTGTATTCCACATTATTCGGGTCCATACTGATCGCAGTCTGTACATTAGTTACTGCTTCATCATACCAGCCCTTGCGCAGTGAGAGCATCCCGCTCAAGAAAAACCATTCGGCTCCCCTGTTCTTGCTACGATTGAGGGCTGCCTCCGCAGCACCGAGATTACCCCGGTCAATATCTATTCTCACCTGGCGAAATTCAGGGCTCTGCCTGGGTTGGCCTCCTCCGTAATTATTACTCGAATGGGTGGTGCCACCCGGAGAATAGCTTCCGTTTTTCATCAGGTAGTCGTAGGCTTCGTTGATCTCCTGAAGTTTCTCCTCAGCCAGCTCGTAGAGCGGGTTGTCCTGGTGTCGATCCGGGTGGTATTTTTTCACCTGCTCTTTATAGGCTGCTTTGATTTCCTGAATACTGGCGCCTTCTTTGATTCCTAATACTTCATAGGGGTTTTGCATCTTTTGTGTTTCCTTTCTCAAGAACTTCCTCGGTCTTACGAAGCAGTCCTGAATAAATGATATTCTCAACCAATCCCCGGTTCCTTGCAATGCTTAATTGGTCCCAGGCTTTGGATAACTCCGCGAGATAAAATAATAAGTTGAACTCCACGCGTTGGCGGATCCGATTACGGAAATCCTGCATTTCTTCCTTCTCCGGCTGATAATCCCACTGCAGCAACAGCGGATTGTAGGATCCGGATTTTGCATTCTCCTCAAGGTCATCAAACGCATCGATAAGATAGATCCATTTGCCTGTATGATAGCCGATTCTTCTAAGGAGCTCCAATGCGTGACTGTCATCAGTAAGCGTATCTGCCGCAAATACTTCTTCCATCAGCTTGGCAAATGACTCTGCAGCCCGGTCCAGGGAGGCGCACTTCTGCTCCTCTAAGCTGGTCAGTTCGTTGAGCTCTCTCTGGATCATTATACCTTTTTCACTGTAACTTTTCATTAATTTTTTGTAGACTGGTTTTAAGGCAGCAAGCCCTGCTGCGGGTTTCAAACCACCTTCGTCATGCTGGTCATCCATCAGTTTGAAATAAGTTAACAGCAGCATCATATCCGCGGCATAATCGACCGCCGGCTCATTGTAAACCACGGTTCGCTTTTTAAGCGGATGTATCGGACATCTTTCCTGTTTGATTTTTTCTGTGGACGGGCGTAGCGCACTCAGTACCAGAGCAAGAAAAACAAAATCATAGTTCAGAACCATCCTGGGTATCTGACCGTATCTCAGTTTTACAGACTTGCAAATCCCACAGTAATAGCCGGAATACAACTCATACTCTCTTATTTTCAGTTCCGGTTTATCCGGTACCACATATCCTAACATCAGCTGCCATTTCCCTTATTTGGAAGTATTGTCTCCTGCTATCTTCTTAAGTCCTTTTAGCAGAAAATAGCCTGCCGTCAGATCTACTACCATACAGCTGATCAACATACAATTAAAAGTTTTCTGCTTTTTAGGCATATTTTTATACACTTCCATCGGACAGCAGTGCTTTTCGCTTTTTACGGGACTCTTTTTGAAAAAAGCATTGCCGATCATTGCGATGGATGCATAACATAGCATTTCTGCCGCAATGTGCTTTTTATAAGTCCAGTTTCTGATAAAGGTCTTCATGATGAACTCCTTTCCTAATAGGTCTTACTTTAGTATACCATAAAATATAAAGTATCTGACGGGAGTTTTTACCCAATCAAAATCTTCTTTTTTAATACGTTGTTAGAAATTTTACAATATTGCGTTTTTTAATAGACATGTTAATTTTTTTGCTATATAATGGCAATGAGATATTTAAAATACCCAGATGGGCCCGATCATCTTTCTGAAATCGTTTCCATTCACCTATTTTAAATATTAATATTTAAGAATTTCGGAGGAAAGAAAAGTAAATGGAAGACAAGACTCTCGTATGTCAGGACTGCGGTTCCGAATTTGTATTCACGGTAGGTGAACAGGAATTTTACAAAGAAAAGGGTTTTGACAACGAACCAAAAAGATGTAAGATGTGCAGAGACAAGAAAAAGCAGGAAAGAAGGTCCTTCAAAGGCGACCGTGACTTCCAATAAATATCTCAAACTACATCGTAATCAGGCCGGGCAATCGCCCGGCTTATTATTTGTACCACATCTCATTTCCGACTTCTCAGGCCATTCGATGCGGCAGATCTCCCTCCCCTTTTCCAGGAGCAACTTTTCTATCCCACTGATAGAATCGTTGCAGGAGAGAATTTTATCGTACATTTCTTCTCCATAGACTGTCCATTGCTCATCACAGGTCACTTGTATCATTTGCTTAATCAGGGAAGCGATCTTATCCGTAACACTTAAATGATCCTGGGTTTCAGGTATATATGCCAGCCTGACTTCTCCTGTATCCGGACGGACGAAAACCGTATCCATATGCAATGAAAGTTCTTCGCAGGAAAATAAATAGTTTTCAGCGGATATGACGGCACTTACAACAGAAACAACCGTAGTTATGTTCTTGCTTGCCAGGTTAATGCCACTCCTGCGCCATTCTTTATATATGTCTTTTAACTGAATGAAACCTCCGTGATCATAGAAGACACGCAGCTTACCCTTTTCACGGATAATATGGACCGGGAGCAATTGCTGGCAACACCTGTTCTCTAATACCCTTCTGCGATATTGAGGTATTTGGCTTTCTTCTATCAGCAAGCTAAAAAAGCGTCTGCCACCGGACTCATAAACATCTCTTACTATTCCGTTTATACAAAGATTCCCTCCATTCCTTTTTCTCTCCATGTCAACCTCCGCAATAGGCACAAGGGCTAAATCCATTTTCTATGGCCTCCTCTCTGTCAACTCCTATTACATATCGCTCCACAGTTGAGCAGCTGCCTTTGTGATATGCTCTTCCTGATGTATCGAAACAATAAACCATGCTCCCCCAGGGCAGTGAATCCGCTTCACAGAGTTTGCAGGGAGAATACCTTTTCCGAAGAGATGGAGATAGTATCATTTCCCTGGGATAGACTTCAATGATCCTGCAGTGAAGCTGATGATACCTTTCTCCTGCCCGTGGAAAGACATACACGATCTCTGCGTCCCCGGGCTCTTCCATTGAATCAAAGCCCATACCCTCCCCATGGTTTTCAGCTCCGATGAATCCGCGAAATAGTAAGCGCTGCTCAAACTCCAGCTGCCTGTAAAAATTTAAGGGCATGGGAAGTTGGATATCATAGACTATACTGCATTGGATCAGGCCCGTTCGATCCCCCTCAGAAAACAAATACGAAAACCGGTCTATTCCGGGGTTCTTCAATAGCTGGTCCTCTTTTTTCAACCTTTCCAGCATTCGAAGCTCTAATAGTGTGCCGTGGACGATCCCTTCAAGCAATTCAATGCTATAGCTTTCCGGCATAACATCAAGCTGCGTTACATACGCTTCTTTCGCTATCTTCTGTCCTTCCTCTGCAAAGGAGCGAATCGTGTTTTCCTCTGTTCCAATGATGCGGATCAGAACACAAATCGATAGGATCGCCAGGAGAAACATTGGAAACAGGATAGACGCTTCTACAAATAATGAGCCCCTTTTGTTCATAGTCTGCCTCAGTAAATATGTATTCCCGTGAACTCTCCCCTGCGATGTGAAAGTACACCGGGAAACCCTGTTTTTCGAGCTACAGTTGATTGAAACCGGAACCCCGATACGCATCTGCTCATAGAAAAATCTTCGTTGGTATCACCCTTAATGTTCAGCTGGATCAGGTCCATGATCCGAATCAACTTACTCTCGTCATCCTTAAAACACAGTAGTAAAAAAAGATAGTCCTCATATCTCAATCCCTCATTCTCTTCCGTTGATTCTGTCCCGGAATTCATATTACCGTCCAGTGCGTTGGTCAGATCCAGTACCCAGTCATCCGCCGTTTTTATCAGTGGCACCCTTCTTCCATCATAAAGGCGCTTCATGTCATTTGCGGCCTCAGCACCGGCCCAGACACCTGCGATTGCTGCCTGCCCGGCAGGTGTAGCTACACCTCCGCCTGCTAAACTTGCTGCCAGAGTTACCGCTTCCCATTTCTGTGCATCGGAGTAGATGTGCGCGGCATTAACAATAGTCCGGTATGCCAAAAGGGATAGGTAGACTAAATTGTGATTCGCCTCATCGCTCAAACGCCCGCAGAGGATGTATTCAACTTCGTTAGAGAAAAAGGTGTTGTTCCATTGCGTTTTATCCAGATCATGGCGAAAATACTTCACGATATAAAGGTTTAAGCAAAGCTCGTTATATGCGATCTGATGCATTTCTCCGGGTAAAGGCAGCTCTAAAAGGCTCTTAAATCCACCGTCTAAACCTTGTAACAACCTCGAGGGCAGCTCCCTGATCACTTTGCCGTTCCTCAGTGTCCGCATTTTCTTTATTGCAGGCTTCTCCGGTTCATCACTTATTGCCTTTTGCTCTTCTCCCTCATCTAAGAACTTCAGCGCATCCAATACATGCATGACATCGAAAAAAGCACGGTAGCTCATATGATCCATTATCTGCTGTTTTAGCAATTCAGGATTCGTCATTACCTGCTCCGACAGATCCACCCGGACATCCACTAACGTCAAAGGCAGAAGCCTGGTCTTTCCATAACCGGTATGAAAGCTTTCCTCCACATAATCGCTCAGCCTGGCTTCTATAACATCTTCCTCCATCAGAAGACCGAAAATCCCATATCGAGACTTCAATGACCGATCGTATTCAGAGAGTATTGATCGTCCGGCTAAATCAAAAACAGAATTTGCATAAGACCTGGATGCGATTCCTGCTGCGGCTTCACCGAATATGCCTATCAACAGTAGCAGCGAGGACAGGATCATGCAGAGAAATATAGTGGTTGTTCCTTTCTTGTTACCTTTGCGGCAAGCATTCATATCTCCTCCAAAAGAAAGTCTATGTTACGCACAAATTCACATTCTCCTTTACTGATGATTTCACCGTTCATGGACGCTTCCCTCTGCATACTGTGATTTTCCACCTGTTTCTTGATCTCCTCATATTGTATTATTGTGTAGCTGATGATCAGGGCTACAATGAATATGAGCAACGGAAAAACAAGTGCTGCCTCTACAAAAACAGCCCCTCTTCTTGATCCTATAAACATATCAGAAACCGCTGCTCTCAAGACTGTCAAATGTGCCATCGATGAAGTCCATGATCCTTTCCCGGAAAATAAGCCCCAGAGTTACTGCGATTGCGATCAATATGGCCACCTGGACCATTTCCATACCCCGCTTGTTATTGAGGTTCATTGATTTGCTCCTTTCGTCGAAAAATCTAAATGCATAGCAACATAGGTGATGTGGTGATCAGCAGAACAGATAGCAGCAATAACATCAGAGGGAGAGCCAGTTTGGTCTCGATCATCCTTGCTCTTTCCTCCGCACTCTTTTTTCTTCCCATCCACAACAGCTCACCTTCACTCTCCAGTTTTTCCACAAGTCCGCTACCTTTGTTCAGGTTGTCCTCAATGATAGAGGAGAACCGTAACAGCTCCCTGATACCACTTCTCACAGCTAACGCACACAATTCGCGCTGCAGAGTTGTGTTGGTCTTCTGCATCCTGTTGTTCATATCTGACAATCCCTCATAAAGAGCCCTCCCTCCTGTAATATCCCGGTGTTTCTCATAGTCGGCAGTGATTTTTTTCAGAGCGGCTTCTGTCACCATCCCCGCGTTTAGAAGCAGGATCAGCTTGTCTATGAACTCCGGAAAATCTTCTATAATAGCTTCTTTCATTTTCCGGATCTGTTTTTCGGCAGCACTGTATCTTTTCTTGTACACTGCAAGGAATAAAGCAATATATAGAATTGTTATCGATATGAGATCCATGCTTTGCCCGCTCTCCGTGTGGATCCGCCAGATGCACGTTCCAATGGAAAGAAGAAATAGAAACAATAGCAGCAAATAAGATTGTCCCACTCTATATCGCATTTGTTTGATCATTTTGACTGCATCCTCTTGCCTGTAAATCTTCTCGTATTTCTCGATGATCATATCCGTGTCAGGCAGCAGTTGATTGATATTCATTTTTCCTCCCGGTATTTTACTAAAGCCGTATGCGGGTCATACGAAATGCTATAGCGGCTGCTACACCTATAGCAAGGAAGGCCATTGTCATTAGGACTCTTCCGGCAGAGGTTTCATACATGACTGCCAGGTATTGCCCTGAGGTAACGCGAAGGAACAGGATCATAACAGGAGGCATAGCGATCAGAATGATGAACTCCATCCTCTTCTGCGCGGTGAGCGTTCGTATCTCTCTTTCCAATTCGATCCGATCGATCAGAATTGCTACTGCCTTTCGAATTGCCTTTTCCATATTGCCCCCAGTTCTCTTGCATACGGCGTAGGTATCAGAAAAGCTAATGATATCCGGAATTGCACTACGCAGAGCAAAATCCTGTAACACGGACTCTTCCGTCTCTTTGCTTTCTTCCATCCGGGTAACCATGTGCTCCAGTTCACGGCTGATGCAGGCTTCTTTTCCATATATCAGTTCGATTGAGGTCCGTGCTTCCTTCAGAGATTCTCTCATCTGCCGTCCTGCTGAAACAGATGATGAAAGCGCATAGAGCAGATCCCGGAATTGGTAAGTCAGCTCCCGTTGGCGCTTCTCGGCCAAATACCCGGAATAGCACGTGGAAGCGGGGTAAACGAGACAGCAGAACAGCAAGGAGACCACCATATGATCGTAGAACAAATGAGCTAGTCCAATTAGGGCTATTGCCGCTGATGCATAAAATATTAATCGTTGCTTGATGCTCAGTGAATAAACTCTGTAATCAGGGATCATAGTGAGATTCCTTTCAGCTGAGCTTTTGCAGTGTTCTTCATCTTATTGTCTGTTGAAATAAGGCCCTTATCACTGTGATACCGAAAGAGAGGATTTACAATATATCTCCCTTGTTGAAATCCAACCACTTCCACGATTTCAAGCACCTTCCGGCTCTTGTCAGGCATTCGTCCCAGATGAACGATGACATCGATTGCTTCTGCGATCTGACCTCTCACAGCATCCGCGGGGAAGTTTGCCGCAGTAAGGTACATAGCTTCCAGTCGGGACAGCATGCCCAGGGGTGAATTTCCGTGTCCCGTGCACAAGGAGCCATCGTGTCCGGTGTTCATAGCCTGAAGCATATCCATTACTTCTGCGCCTCTCACTTCCCCAACGATGATACGGTCCGGACGCATCCGTAAGCTCGCGCGAATCAACTGACGGATGGTTACCTCCCCTTTACCCTGTACATTGGCATTCCTGCACTCCATACGTACGATGTTTTCCACTCCCTGGATCTGCAGCTCAGCCGAGTCTTCGATAACGACGACTCTTTCATCAGGGGGAATAAATCCTGTCAGAACATTTAATAAGGTCGTCTTGCCCGAACTTGTTCCTCCGGAAAGAAAAATATTTGCACCGGAAACAACAAGCTTTTCTAAATATTCCGCTGCTTCCGGGCTGAGTGTGCCCCATTCCAGCAAATTCTTCATGGTGATACTCTGCTTTGGGAATCTTCTGATAGACAGTATGGGGCCATTGATAGCTACATTCCTGCTGACCACATGGATTCTTGATCCATCCTCCATCCTGGCGTCCAGTATGGGGTTCAGATCGTTGATCTCCCTATGTACTTTACCTGCTAATCGGTGAATGATATCCTCCAGCTCCTCTACGGTTTCAAAACGCTGGTTCAAACGCTGGATCCTGCCACACCGCTCTACAAAAATGGCATCGGGACCATTCACCATGATCTCGCTGACTTCCTGGTCATCAGCAAAACGCTGAAGCAATCCCAGTTCCTTGCGGGTAGCATTAAACACACCCTGTACCATCTCTTGCTTCTTTGCATAACCGTATCGCTCGGTTCTGCTGTCATACAGCACGAAATCCTCAATAAGGGCGAGCACTTCCGAATCCGTAAGCTTTTCCTCCCGGCTGTTTATGATAGCCCGGACACCTTCCGTTACTTCTTTGAGGCTGCTTACGGTATCATAATTCGGCCGTAAGTTCGTCTGCAATCCTTTTTACCCCCAATCCAAAACAGCCATGTAGACTAATGTTGATATTAGAGCCCGCTACCTGAAAACTATCTTCGTCATATTCAATATAGAATCTGTTATGGTCTGCTATTTCATCGTCCCTTGGCCTCCATTTGTTCGTTACCGAATAAATCCGCTCTTTTATTTCATCAAAGACATCACTAGGTATATTGGCGATAAATTTATCATTTTTCAAAACGGACAAGGGCGTACCGTCATCTATGAGAAAGACTTTGCAGCATAGCATCATCAGGTTCCAGGTCTTGTCAGATACCAATCCGCAGAAATCTATCACGATGTAACGAAATCGCCCGAAAGCGCATAGTGAGTCTATCAGCAGCAATTGCTGCTCCACGGTAAGATCTGTTAATTCATTGATTACTTTTGATGGCCTGAATGCTAAAAGTCCATAAACATCAGATATCAGAAAGCCGTCGATATAAGAGGACGCTTCTTTTTCTTTGGTGAAAAGATAATAAAGGTATTCATTGATGGATGCTCGACCCTCATCCACAGATATGTATACTGAAGTAGACTCTGTTCGTTCGAACGAGAGGTAGAGGGTATCTCTCTTATCTAAAGCAGTCAATTCACGGCCCACAGCAATAGCAATGCTGCTTGTACCAACGCCGCCTGCAGAAGAAGTAAAACCGATGATCCTCGTCTTATGATCACCATAGTGTATTCGATATTTCCCGGTGACCTGTGCATAAGCGAGCTGGAGATCAGAATCTATCCTTTCCAAACCTCCATATTTATATATATACCCATCTTCATCTGGCCGGGAAGGTATTTCACTAAGCCCTATCAATTTTTCCCGGTCTTCCGCTTCAATGCGTTCGGCTTCCTCTTTCCACTCCTGGTCCAGGAGGATCAGATCGTAATTCTTTTTACCTGCTTCTGATATAGCGCTTTGAAAGCTTAACTCTTCCTCCCCCGCAATGGTGATTGCATAGATAGGATCTTTAATTGCAAGTGCTTTACTTAATGCTGTTGCGTATTCTTCATCCTTGTGAGAAATCAGTAAATTTATTCGTGTCATAATGTCACCACATGTTATTGTTTTATAATTTTGTTATATATTTACATTAATGATAACACTGGTTCCATTTTTTTACAACCGAATATTCTCGACAGTTTTCGACATGTCATCGAATTGGATTACTCTAGTTCATCGATCATGGATTTTAGCTTATCCAGCGCGTCTTTCAGACCTCCGACCTGATCGATAAGACCGATCTCCACGGCTTCTTTTCCATAAAGGATCGTACCTACATCGTTGGCCATATTACCTGTTGCGTTCATGTATCGGTTCACTGTATCCTTATCTGCGTTTGAAGTCCGTACGATGAAATCCACCACCCGGTCCTGCATCCTTTGAAAGTATTCATAAGTCTGCTGAGCACCAATGATCAATCCCGTCATGCGTATCGGATGCATAGTCATGGTAGCGCTTTCTGCAATAAAGGAGTATTTACTGGCCGTAGCGAGGGGAATTCCGATGCTGTGTCCCCCGCCCAACACCAAAGAGACCGTAGGTTTTGTCAATGTAGCCGTGAGTTCAGCAATTGCAAGTCCTGCCTCCACATCACCTCCGACGGTATTCAAAATAGTAAGCAAACCTTTAATATGCTTGTTTTCTTCTACTGCTACGAGCTGCGGAATAATATTCTCGTACTTTGTCGTTTTGTCCTGAGGTGGTAATACGGAATGACCCTCTATACTTCCGATTATCGTTAAATACTGAATGTTACTTCTGAAGTCAAATGCATTGTTGATTGCGCCGAAATCATCTATAGTCTTCTTAACCTCTGAGGATTCCTCTTCTGGCTTTGTTTTTTCTTCTTTCTTTACCGGTTCTTTCTCCTTCATAGCTTTTCCTTTCTACAAATCTGCATGAAATATAGTTTGTACTAATATACTTTAGTATCATTTACTATCATTTGAGATTTAGGAGGAAATTATGCGATTATCAGATCTGGGAGAAAAAGAAATTATCAACATCGCTGATGGAAGCCGATATGGTGATCTGTACAATGCTGAACTTATGTTTGAGGAGAGAACAGGAAAAATTCGCGTTATTTTAGCACCGGAACACAAAGGACGTATCAGTTTCGGCGGTGTGCGTGAATACGTTCATTTACCCTGGGATTGTATCAAAAAAATCGGAGAAGATATCATAATCGTCGATACTACGGTCTGACTTTTCTCACTTGCATTGCCTATTCAACTGTTGCAATTTTAAGTCCGATGATCCCTATCAATATCACTCCTATACAAATCAATCTCATAAAATCAGCCGGTTCTTTGAACAGAATGATCCCCATCACAACAGTACCGACAGCTCCGATTCCAGTCCAGATGGCATATGCTGTTCCCAAGGGAAGATCCCTCAATGCCAAGGACAGGAAATAGAAACTGGCGATCATCCCGATAACTGTAAAAAAACTCGGCAATAGCTTTGTAAACCCTTCAGAATACTTCAGGCCAATTGCCCAGAACACTTCCAGGAGCCCTGCTATTATCAGTAGTATCCATTTCATTTTATAATACTCCTTTACGTAAAAAGCCCGGGAGACATTAAAATCATCTCCCAGGCTTTTATCCTTCCGTGAACACAGGTAAACTGTGCGTTTTATCTTGGACCAGACCAGCTGCGCAAGTAAAGCTGCGGAACCCTATAAAACTTTGTTTATTGTTTTATATTATAACACATATTATCACATGATCCAAGTACTATGCAAAGGATTCAGCTTTGTTTTTCAATAGAAAACCAGTCCTAGATCATCTGCATGTAGTACGGCCTCTTTTTATTACTTATGTCATCAGCGGATTGTATTTCCGGCTTTCCGCAACAGGCGATACCTTCTTTTATCTCTACATCCGCTCCAAGGGAAATAGGGATTTCGATACAGATAACTTGAGTGAGTGTGTAATTGTGTTTTCTGCCGGGCGCAGAGACCAAATCAAAATCAGTATTCTCATTGCAGCAGTCGTCGTAATCACTTTCAAAACTACAATTAAATTTGTTATGCCAACAGCGCTTATAATCACGGCATTTCCGGTCGCAGCATCTGAAATCACAGTCCTCCTCGCTGGAGCAATGAGGATTTGGTTTTATACAGGAATCTATACAGGATACTCTTGGAGTTCCGTGTTTTACGTCCGGTACAACGCTGACCTGAGCCTGTACCTTCACCAATTGACGTATAAGATTTTCATTTTCACATTTATTATTTTGATTGTCCATGATGATCTCCTTCCTCAGATATAATATGGAAACACAAAAATAGGGTTACTAAATAACCCTGATCATTATACACATCTAGTTTGTAATTATAGTATACCCACCTTAATTGTTATCGGGCTCTCCCATCGGCAATAAACCACGGAGATGCACATGCATCGGTTCAAACTTAGCTGTGCGGATTTGTATCCGCCTTCCAAGACGAGAAGCAAGATTATATGCAAAGTCCCTTGAGAGGCATAGTATAGAGGTGATGCACTTAAGTACGATTCAACTGTATGATAAGGGTGCCTGCAAGGATAGCAGACCGCTTCGCATCTTTACCTTGCTCGAATGGATTGTTGTGGAAAGCGAAGCTATCATACTCAACAGCAATCTTTGCCTGCTTATAATACAAATCCACAAAACAACGCTTTTGGCCAAGTCGTTTTCCGGCCTCCTCCTTTAGTTTGATTTCATGATTGAAAACGGCTCCATTAAGTCCAAAACCTCCTAAAACATGTGGAAGAGTTAAAATCATATAGGCCATTGATTCCATGACGGATGCAGAACCATCCTCTATATACTTTACAGCTCTTAAAGCATTTTTATGTCCACGGTGGCCTGATGTCTTCGAAAGAAAATCATTGATCTTCTTCTTATTCGTGATAGCTAAAGACGGATTTCCCGGTGAATAGGNNAATAGGAACAAAGCTGCAAACCAAGCAATATTAGCTTATGAATATCCAGTTTGCTAGCAAGCTGAAGAAACATCAATTCCGGAGACGCAACTACCATACCATCTCTTGATATCACTGCTCCAGAGGGTAAGTTAAGTTCGCACAGGTTCCTCGTTCTGCCTTTTCTTGGAGACCTTACACTTCGTTGAGAAACAACAAAACTGGCTGGATTTGCTCTACTAATTTCAGAACCCAACACAGCCTCAATATAGGGGATATTCCAAAAGGCAGCGGCCGAATAATAGCTTAAGTACTCTTTCATATAGGCACTATAGCACATATTATATAGCTATACATGTTATATATGTAAATATTGCAATATTTTACTATATTGTGAGGACCTTTTAGCTCACTGGGTAGATTTTGTTTTATAAAGCTTTATAAAAGCCTTTTAACTTCTAGTCCAAATCACGGTATGTTCAAATTTTCGATTAGTGCAGTGTAAATTGACCTTTTTTATTAAAATTTGTGCAAATTTTCGATTAGTGCATTAATTTATGTTAATATTTGTAATTTATCACTGCATTAATCGATTTTTTGCTCATTTAATGTGAGAAATGGTGTATCCTCCGTTTTTCTACCCATTGCTGAAGCTCTTCTTCCTGCACCCGTATAGCGGGTGGATACCTTTACAACAAGACAGGGTGCCGCTTTGTCTGTACAACGCAACACCCTGTCTTTATGTTCAGTTCATGATTCAAACCTGTTGTAATTTGAATTGATGATCAGCCAGCTTATTTCTTGCTCTTGATCGCTGCCTGAGCTGCTGCCAGCCTTGCAATCGGCACACGGAAAGGCGAGCAGGAGACATAGTGCAGTCCGGCATTGTGGAAGAACTCTACAGATGCGGGATCGCCGCCGTGCTCACCACAGATACCCAGTTTGATTTCGGGTCTGGTTTTCCGGCTCAGTTCCACTGACATCTGGACCAGTTTTCCTACACCATTCTGATCGAGCCTTGCGAAAGGATCGTTCTCATAGATCTTCTTCTGATAGTAAGCTTCAAGGAAACCGCCGGCATCGTCTCTGCTGAAACCGAAGGTCATTTGTGTCAGGTCATTGGTTCCAAATGAGAAGAATTCTGCTTCTCTGGCAATTTCATCGGCTGTTAAAGCCGCTCTCGGAATCTCCAGCATGGTTCCAACCATGTATTTCAGATCAATACCTGACTTTTCAATGAGAGCATCTGCTGTTTCCACAACGATGTTCTTTACATAAGCCAGTTCCTTGACTTCTCCTACCAGCGGGATCATGATCTCAGGTACCAGATTCCACTCGGGATGCTTCTTCTGCACGTTAATAGCAGCTTCGATGACTGCAGTGGTCTGCATCTCAGCAATTTCAGGATAGGAAACCGTGAGACGACAGCCTCTGTGACCCATCATCGGGTTGAACTCGTGAAGTGAAGTGATGACAGCTTTCAAAGCTGAAACTTCCATCTTCATTTCTTCTGCTAATGCTTCAATGTCATCTTCCTCTGTGGGCAGGAACTCGTGAAGCGGGGGATCCAGGAAACGAATGGTAACGGGAAGCCCTTCCATAGCCTCGTAAATTCCTTCAAAATCACTTCTCTGCATGGGAAGCAGCTTAGCCAGTGCAGCTCTTCTCTGCTCCTCTGTCTTGGAAACGATCATCTCACGCATTGCAGCGATCCTGGTGGAATCAAAGAACATGTGCTCTGTACGGCAAAGGCCGATACCTTCCGCTCCAAACTTTCTCCCCTGGGAAGCATCATGAGGTGTATCCGCATTTGTTCTCACCTTGAGAGTTCTGATCTCATCCGCCCACTTCATAATTCTGTCGAAATCGCCGGAAATAGAGGCATCCACTGTCGCGATGGCCTCTCCGTATATGTTTCCTGTGGATCCATCAAGGGAAATGAAATCGCCTTCCTTGAACTCTTTGCCACCTAATGTAAATGTCCTGGACTCCTCATCGATACGAATCTCACCACAACCGGAAACGCAGCAGGTACCCATACCTCTGGCAACAACAGCTGCATGGGAGGTCATACCGCCACGGACTGTGAGAATACCCTGGGAATGGTGCATTCCTTCGATGTCCTCCGGAGAGGTCTCAAGGCGTACCAGAATGACCTTGGAGCCGTTCTTGCCCCATTCTGCGGCGTCGTCTGCAGTAAAGACCACCTGACCGCAGGCAGCTCCGGGAGAGGCAGGCAGACCTGAGCCGATGGGTTTTGCAGCTTTCAGTGCTGACGCATCAAACTGAGGATGCAGAAGTGCATCTAACTGCTTGGGATCGATCATTGAAACAGCCTCGGAAGGAGTGATCATGCCTTCGTCTACCAGGTCACAAGCGATTTTCAGAGCAGCAGCCGCCGTTCTCTTTCCGTTTCTTGTCTGCAGCATGTACAGTTTACCTTCTTCGATGGTAAACTCCATATCCTGCATATCTTTATAGTGCTTCTCTAAAGTGTATACGATTTTGTAGAACTCTTCATAAGCTTCAGGGTTGATCTCCTTGAGATGGTCGATGGTCTGGGGTGTTCTGATACCGGCCACTACATCTTCACCCTGTGCATTCATAAGGAACTCGCCATAAAGCTTGGCTTCTCCGGTAGCCGGATTTCTTGAGAATGCAACGCCGGTGCCGGAAGTGTCTCCCATGTTTCCGAATACCATTGCTTGTACATTGACCGCGGTACCCCAAGAGGAAGGAATATCGTTCATCCTCCTGTAATATATAGCTCTGGGGTTGTTCCAGGAACGGAAAACGGCTCTTATAGCACCAAAGAGCTGTTCAACCGGATCGCTTGGGAATTCCTCTCCGATTTTGTCTTTGTATTCCTGTTTGAAGAGTTTGCATAGGGCTTTGAGATCATCGGCATCCAGATCTGTATCCAGGGTTACACCCTTTTTTTCCTTCATCTCGTCGATGAGCTTCTCGAAATAGGACTTTCCAACCTCCATAACTACATCGGAGTACATTTGAATAAATCTTCTATAGGAATCATAGGCAAACCTGGGATTGTTGGTCTTTTTTGCAAAGCTTTCCGTAACTTCGTCATTGAGACCCAGGTTCAGAATGGTGTCCATCATGCCGGGCATGGAAGCTCTTGAACCGGAACGAACTGACACCAGAAGAGGATTGTTTACATCACCGAATTTCTTTCCGCTTATCTCTTCAAGCTTGCTGATATAGCTCATTATCTCAGCACGGATTTGATCATTGATGACTTCTCCGTCTTCGTAATACTGTGTACAGGCTTCCGTGGTAACGGTAAACCCCTGGGGTACAGGCATTCCCAGATTCGTCATTTCTGCCAGATTAGCACCCTTGCCTCCCAATAGTTCCCGCATGGTACCATTGCCTTCTCGGAACAGATAAACATACTTTTTGCTCATAATCTATTTCTCCTTTTAAAATAATATCTTGTCTTCGATGTAACCCTTGATTTCCGATATGGGCAGTCTGATCTGTTCCATCGTATCCCTGTCTCGAATGGTTACGGTTTGATCCGTCTCTGTGTCGAAATCCACAGTGATGCAGAAAGGCGTCCCTATCTCATCCTGCCTTCTGTAGCGCTTGCCAATGCTCCCCGGCAGATCGTAATCCACCATGATGTATTTGGAGAGCTCTTCGTGAAGCGCTGAGGCGGCCTCACTCTGCTTCTTGGTCAGCGGAAGTACAGCTGCTTTGAAAGGCGCCAGAGCCGGGTGGAAACGAAGTACCACACGCTTGTCCTCTTTCCCGTTAACATCCACAACCGTCTCTTCATCATAGGCATCACACAGGAAAGCCAGCGTCATGCGATCTGCGCCGAGAGAAGGCTCTATGCAATACGGTACATACTTTTCGTTGGTTTCCGGGTCCAGATAGGACATATCCTGGCCGGAGTGTTCCTGGTGCTGTTTCAGGTCGTAGTCGGTACGATCAGCGATACCCCAGAGTTCTCCCCAGCCAAAGGGGAATTTGTATTCGAAGTCTGTAGTGGCATTGCTGTAATGGGAGAGTTCTTCCTTTTCATGGTCCCTGAGCTTGATGTTCTCCATATTCATGCCAAGTGCTTTCAGCCAATCTGCACAGAAATCTTTCCAATATGCAAACCACTCCAGATCTGTCCCTGGTTTACAGAAAAACTCCAGTTCCATCTGCTCGAATTCTCTTGTCCGGAATGTGAAGTTTCCGGGAGTGATCTCGTTCCGGAAGGATTTACCGATTTGTCCGATTCCAAAAGGAATTTTCTTACGTGATGTCCTCGCCACATTTTTGAAATTGACAAAGATACCCTGCGCTGTTTCCGGCCGCAAAAAGAGCTCAGCCTGGGAGTCTTCTGTAACACCCTGAAAGGTTTTGAACATAAGGTTGAATTTACGGATAGAAGTATAATCGCTCTTGCCACAGTCCGGACAAGGGATTTGCTTTTCTGCAATGAACTCCTCAAGCTTTTCATTGGACCAGCCATCCACCGACACAGACATTTCATCCTGTGATTTAATGTAATCCTCGATGAGCTTATCCGCACGGAATCTGGATTTACAACTCTTGCAGTCGATGAGAGGATCGGAAAAGCCACCTACATGCCCCGATGCTACCCAGGTCTTGGGGTTCATCAGAATGGCCGAATCCAGACCTACATTATACTTGGATTCCTGGATGAATTTCTTCCACCAGGCCTGCTTGACATTGTTTTTCAGTAATACTCCGACCGGTCCGTAGTCCCAGGTGTTTGCCAGCCCTCCATATATCTCAGATCCGGGAAATACAAAACCTCTGGACTTTGCCAACGCTACGATGACGTCCAATGTAAACTCTTTGCTCATATTATCTTATTGCTCCAATCTCAGTTTTTAACTTCTTATAATGTATCACAGTTACTCTATTCTGTCTTGTTATCATCAGCTGCATCGTCTTCTTCAATATCTTCATCGTCGTCAGAATCATCACTCTCGCAGCATTCCTTTTTCACTGCTTTATTTATTGCTTCATTGGCTTTTGACTTTACACTTTCAAATACGTCGGTGCCTTTCTCTTTTACTTCATCGGCAATGACAGAACCTTTCTCTACCACATCTTCAAAAGTATCCGTTGCGATTTCGCTGATGTCGACGACGTCGCCGTTGTCTTTGACCAGTTCAATGGTGCACTTGGTGCCGAAAACTGCAATGATGCCGGCAACAGCTGCCCATGGGGCCAAAACGGAACCGATGATGCTGACGCTGACCGGTAAATTCAACATGACTTCATCGCCTTTTCTCACGATGATCTTTGAAACGTTGCCTTTACGGATAGCATTCTTGATCTTTTCCACAATAACAGCACTCTGCTCGCCCAGTTTGCTTTTTGCTTTGATATCGATGGATTCTTCGATTGCGATGATGGCATCTACAACACTTCCGTCAGTTGACTCCAAAGCTTCTTTCGCTTCTTTGTAGCTTACACCGGTTCTATCCTTTACCAATTCAATCTTCTCAAGTGTGATTTCCATAATACAAACCCCTTTCCTTTATATCCTGAGCGTTAACATACTTACTTAAATGAGATCGTCTTCGTTTATCTGCGGTCCATACATTCTTCACTCTTCAGACAACTGATATCCAGGTGGTACTCTATGTAACTCTTCAGAACTTCTTTGATCCACTTCAGCGTATCATCGTCCAGTGCCAGGTTTTCCAGCTGCGATAAAGGTCTTTGCGTCAAAAATTTGATCACGTTTACTATACCAAATCCCGTATCGTAAATCAATCGTTCCTTGCTGTCAGACAAGGTTTTACATGACTCACAAACAAGTCCTCCATCCGAAACGCAGAATCCTGTGAGCTTCTCTTCCGCACCGCATAGCACGCAGCTGTCCAGCCTGGGTGCACTGCCACTCAGCTCCAACGCTTTCAGCTGGTAAGCGACCAATAAGGTTTCGTGTTTCTTTGTGCGCTTTTCCATCATCTCCAGAAACTCCGCCAACAGGAGAAACAGTCTTGGCGCCGCTGCTTCTTCAGGCAGCAGTTTATCTGTAAACTCCATTCCGAAGGAGGCGCAGAGATATTTATCGATGTCTTCCCCTATCGGATAGTGGCTGGCTATGGTTTCACCACCGTTAACGTGATAATGACTTCCGGTCTTATTGATCTGGTACTTGCCATAGGTGAATGGACGCAAAGCTAAAGCGGAACGGTTCTTTCCTCCCTCGCTGATAGATGTCCCTGCACTGATCTTACCATATCGTTTCGTAAAGATTACGAGCATTCGCCTGCCGCCTGCAATCTTTATCTGTTTCAGAATAATGCCTTCCGTTTCTGCGTACATGAGAATCCTTATTCTTTCCGGTATCCGAATTCAGACATTGAAAATGAACTGTCTCTCCAGTTCTCCCTGACCTTCACCCAAATTTCCAGATATACCTTAGTACCCAGTAGTCCCTCAATCTCCATCCTGGCACTTTTGCCGATGCCTTTCAGCTTCTTGCCATCTTTACCGATGACGATCCCTTTGTGAGACTTCTTTTCACAATAGATTACAGCTCCTATGCTGGTCAGATTTTTATTTTCCTCATACCTTTCAATATCCACTGCTATACCATGAGGTATTTCATCCTCCAGATAGAGCAGCGTCTTTTCACGTATGATCTCGCTGACCAGGAATTTCTCAGGATGGTCGGTGATCATGTCTTCGGGGAAAAACATCGGACCTTCCTCTACCATATCTTCAATGGAGCGGACCAGCGACTGCACGTTCTTGCCCTGCAATGCTGAGATCCCGAAAATCTTATGGAACATTCCCATTTCATCATATGCGTCATAGATGCTGCGAAACTGATCCGGCGGTAATTTATCGATCTTGTTGATCACTAATATCACAGGCGTTTCCGTCTGCTTCAGAAGTTCAAGTATATATTGGTCTCCCGGGCCGCTCACATCATCCACGATAAAAATTATCACATCCACTTCCTTCAGTGTGTTGACTGCCATTTCCGTCATGTAGCCACCAAGCTTGGTGCGGGGCTTATGGATACCGGGAGTATCTATAAAAACCAGCTGGCAACCTGTGCCGTCCTCATCGATCCTGGTATAGATCCCTCTTATGCTGTTCCTTGTAGTCTGAGGTTTATCCGTGGTTATGGCAATTTTCTCACCTAGTATTGCATTTAGCAGAGTTGACTTTCCCACGTTGGGGCGACCAATAATTCCAATAAAACCTGATTTCATATTTACTCCTGTGTTCATATATTACATTTTTGGAGCGTGGGGTTACGCTCCAGCGAGTGTAAGCAAGTGCCAACAGGGCAGGACGGGCTGATCTGATCCTATGGCACGCAGCGCACGGCTATCGAGCGGGAGAGTAACCCCACGCTCCAAAAATTGATTTTATTCTACAAAGGTAACCGGAATCCTTCCGGCAGCAGGTCTGTTATCTCATAAACCTTCAAATGATCTGCATCATCACCGGTAACGATCCGCAGATCATCGCCGAACTCAAACATAAACTGCCTGCAAATGCCGCAAGGCAACACAGCACCCTCTCCCGATACCACCGCAATGGTTTTGAACTTCTGTGAACCTTCTGAAACGGCTTTCACAAACGCTGTCCGCTCGGCGCAAATGGTGGCTCCAAGGGACGAGTTTTCTACATTGACACCTGTGAAAACTTCGCCTGTTTCGCTGAGCAGAGCAGCCCCCACCGTAAATTTAGAAAAGGGCGCATAGGCGTTCTTCAATGCTTTTTTTGCCATTAAGTAAAGATCTCTGTCACTTATCACGATTCCAACTCCTCTCTCTGTAAACCCAGTCGGTTCATAACGCCCTCTTCAAACTGCCGCATATCCTTTTTCTCTTGTTCTTCTCCATGATCGTAGCCAAGAAGATGCAGCATACTGTGAACGAAAAGATAAACCAACTCCCTTTCCGGGGAGTGTCCGAAATCATCGGCCTGGAGCAAGGCCTGCTCCGTGCAGATCACTACATCTCCAAGCAGCACTTGTCCAGTCCCTGGGATTTGTTCCGGGCCTTCATACTGAGGAAAGGATAGCACATCGGTAACTTGATCTATATTCCTGTAGAGCCCATTAAGCTCCTTGATTTCTCCGCTGCTGACGAAAGTTACGGAGACCGTTACCCTATCCGAGTCAAGACCCTGCATCTTAAGGCACAGCTCAGCAGCCTCATACATTTTTTCGAGAATCGAATCTCCCGGTTTTCTTTCATCACTGAATACAATTTCCATAATGACCCTTTCTACTATCGGCTACTCTTACCTTATTCCTGCTCCTGCTCTTGTTCCAGGTCCTGCTCTTCCTCTTCCTGATCCTTTAGTTCTGTTTTCTGATCATATGCGTTGATGATCCGCCTCACAAGGGGATGTCGTACTACATCAGAATCCTTTAAAAAGCAAAACTCGATACCCGTTACACCGTCCAAAATACGATAAGCATCTATGAGACCTGATTTTTTACCCTTTGGCAGGTCGATCTGCGTTATGTCTCCCGTCACTACCGCTTTGGAACCGAATCCCAGCCTGGTCAGAAACATCTTCATCTGCTCCCGGGTCGTGTTCTGTGCTTCATCCAGAATGATAAAGGAATTATCCAGAGTCCTTCCTCGCATATAGGCCAGCGGAACTACTTCGATAACCTCTCTTTCCTTAAGTCGCAGGGCACTTTCCCGTCCCAGAATATCATAAAGCGCATCGTAAAGAGGGCGCAGATAAGGGTCTACTTTTTCCTGAAGATCTCCCGGGAGAAAGCCAAGACGCTCTCCCGCTTCTACCGCAGGTCTTGCAAGAATGATCTTGGCAACATCTTTATTCTTCAGTGCGTTGATTGCCAGAGCAACAGCTATATAGGTCTTCCCTGTTCCCGCCGGCCCTATGCCAAATACAATATCATGGGCCTTGATACTTCTGGCGTAAGAGGTTTGTCCAATGGTTTTCGGTCTGACAGCCTTCCCTCTGTGGGTAAAGCAGATCACGTCTTTGTTGATGTTGCTCTCCCGATAGGAAAGTCCCTTTTCTCTCAGGCTGATTACGTAATTTACCTTCTGAGTATCAAGGATCTCTCCCGATCTGATGATGGCTGTAAGCTCATCAATTACTGCTTCAGCTTTTGCCGCCTCTTTTCCCCGCAATATAATTTCGTCTTGTCGCTGTACAATATCTACATCGTAATTATCCTGAATGATTTTCAAATTCACATCCAGGTTCCCAAAGAGTTGATCGCTGTCATCTTCGTCATCGATCTTTATCCGGATCTCCTCAATCTGCAAATTTTCCAAGTGTTGCTTTTCCTTCCTACCCCATGTTAAGGGGTTTCTGCAATTTCAGGGGCTATAAATGATCTTTTTTCGCCGATCTGTTCCAGAGCCTCGATCATAGCTATAACCTTTATTATATTTTCTTCAGGCAAAAACTTCAAACTTTTATTTAATATTTGCACGGATTCCGGAAGATTGTTTTTAATAAACTCTCTGACCTGACGGTTTGCCTGCTCTTGAATTTCTTCCTGCCCTCTTTCCACCATAAAAAGTTCCAGCTCCGAAACCCGATTGATAGCGAATTCCACCGGAAACGGCCAAAGGAGGTCCAGAACTACCTTCTCCTCGTAGGCGGAGGTTTTATACGGAATGAACACATTCCCCGAATTCCACGTGCGGCTCCCCAGCGTCAGACGAATGCCGGGTATGCTTCTTCCTGTCCGCCTCTTTTCCAGATCATAGATGTCCTGATAGCAGATAAATCGATGTATCGTTCTCGCATAAACTTCTCCGTCAGCATGTACATAGCGGTACAAAACGCTATCCGGATCCCGGCTGTAGGTTTTATCTTCAATTTGTAGTATACCCGAAATCAACACATCTCCAACATGAACAAAGCTATCTTTTTCAACTGCTACTTTCCCTTCCCTCGCAATTGTCTTCTCAATATAGCCTTCTTTCGCTGCTATGATGTTACAGGGTTGATTCTTGTCAACAGGAACTACAGGTTCTGTACCCTCCGCAACTGTCACTTCTGCCAGTCCGCCGTGAAAGGTGATGCCGATCCAACTTAATTGATCTAAGCTTCTGTACATCTCGATCTCCACGCGATCCAGGTCAACAGAACGTGAGCTGCCCACATAGAGCCCTGCATCCTTCAGGCATTCCAGGATCTCTCTTTCCGTCAGTTTCTCATAGCCATATACCCGGATTTCTGAAACAAACAGGGTTTGCATGAAAATAATGATAAGGAAGACCAGGAAGCCCACTATCATGTACCGGTTGGATAGTACTCTCAGTACCAGAGGTTTTACGCCTTTTTCTTTCGTTATCGTGAAACGATACTTACTTCCCACAAGACGACTGAACCTGGGAAAGTCACTCCCCCTCACATCTGCCGTGAACTCATAATGACTAAGTATCTTTATTCCTCGCAGTTCAATGCCCTCTTTAAGGCATTGGGAAAGAAGTCTATGAATATCGAATCCCTCAATGTAGACACTTTTGTAATGCATGGCCTACCCCTCGTTGCCGTACAGTTCAATGGTTCGAATTTCACCGCTTACAATGATCCTCTCATCAGATAGATGTCGTATGGTCAGATTTGCCCCGGAAAGAGAAATATAGCCGGATCCACATCCGGCAACGATGTTGGTTTCGGTAACGATAAGGAGTTTTTTCACGTGATCCAGCACACCAGTCCTCCCTCCCACCAGCACACGGGGGAGATTTACACTGAAATCATAAATAAGTTCATCCATGACAAACATAGCCAGCCCTCCAGTCTGTATAGATTATGATTTCAGTAAAAAAAAAATAACCCGGGGGTACCGGGTTATTCATTAAGCTTATGTTTTGTTCCCAACTACTGCAACAGATCCTCGACGACTTTTTTAACAAGGCCGCCATCCGCTTTGCCTTTCACCTTCGGCATGACCGCACCCATGAGTTTTCCCATGTTTTGCCTGCCGCCATCAACCCCAAGGTCTTTGGCTGTCTGCTTCACGATTTCGGCAATTTCTGCTTCTGTCAGCTGCTTGGGCAGATATTCCATTAATATCTCGATCTCTTTGTTATAGGCTTCAAATAAGTCCGTTCGTCCTGCTTTCTCAAAATCAGAGAGGGCATCTTTTCTCATCTTTACCTGTTTGCTCAGAATGTCTGTAACACCCTGTTCATCCAGTTCTTCTCTATGGTCTACCTCATACTGCTTAATAGCAGCTCTTGCGAGGCTGACCGTGTTTTTTCTTATTTCATCTTTGGCCTTCATGGCCTCTTTGTAGTCGTTTGCCAGTCTGTCTTTTAAGGACATGAGCAACACCTCTTTACAACTTTTCTTAGTACTTCTTGTTCGCTTTTTTACGAGCGGCTTCTGACTTTTTCTTTCTCTTGACGCTGGGCTTCTCGTAATGCTCTCTCTTTCTGAGCTCAGACATTACGCCGTCTCTAGCGCAAGAACGCTTGAATCTCTTCAATGCGCTTTCCAGGTTTTCACCTTCTCTTACAACAACCTGTGCCATTAATCCATTTTCCCTCCCTCCGTATTTAGGACTTCAGATGCACTGTTACTCCGGCAAAGGTTTCACTTTGCTCTATGGAGTAAATGGAACGGTCTCACCTATAACGAGCCTATTATACACATTACCATATAAATAATCAAGATTAATTTAGTACGAACCTAAATCAAAAATCAGCCCGGTGGCCATTGCATCTTTCTTTTCCCCAAGAGGTGAAAATGGAGATGTTTAACAGTTTGCATACCGTCTTCACCGCAGTTGCATACCAGGCGGTAACCGTTTTCCAGCCCCAGTTCAGCAGCAATGTCCTTGACCTTTGCCATTAGCCATCCCATAACCTCCATATGATCAAAAGTCACCTCGTACAGCGAAGGTATGTGTTCCTTGGGGACGATGAGCACATGGACCGGGGCCTGGGGCTCCAAATCATGAAATGCAATAATCACATCATCCTCATAAGCAATGTTGCCCGGGATTTCCTTGTTTACGATTTTACAGAAAATACAGTTGTCCATTTCTTCACTCCTACCCTGTTTGTCTGACCGGATCAATGATTTTAGTGTATTAGAATATTATACCATAAGGGACTAAAATCTACAAATACCCTTTTACTCCATCCTGATAAACTTCGGTGAATGTCACATCCCGTAAAGTATTCAGGAGCTCTTGCCCCTGCCTTTCATCCGCTACGGGGCAATAGACTTTAATGTAATTGTCGGAAAAGCCGCTGATCATGCCCAGCTCGTGATCATACTCTTCAAATAGTACTCTTCTGGAAGTGCCAAGAGTACCCTTCAGGAAACGTTGTGCGGAGACTTCTGATTCGTAAATCAACTCAGTACTCCTAGCCTTTTTCGTCTGAGGATCCACCTGTTCTTTCAGATCCGCAGCCTTTGTTCCCTGTCTTCTGGAATAAGGAAATACATGTGACTTCAGAAAACCCACACGATGAACCATATCGATGCTATCCCGGAAGTCCTCGGTGCTCTCACCCGGAAATCCGACAATCAAATCCGTGGTAAGTCCGAAATGAGGGTCAGCCTCGCGCAGGACCCTCACGATCTCCAGATATTCTGTCCTGTTGTAATGCCGATTCATCGCCTTCAGGATCCTATCGCTTCCGCTTTGGAGAGAAAGGTGCAAATGATGGCAAAGTTTATCGTATTTAAGGAGTCTTTTAGCAAGTAAAGGATCTATAACTGTTGGCTCCAGGGAGCTCAAACGAATTCGGAAATCACCGGGCAGATCATTGATCAACTTTACAATAATCTCTATTCCGTAAATGTCCTTCAGATTTTCTTCATATTCCTTATCGATGCTGAAATCCTTATCCCTGCCGTACAATGCAGTATTAATACCGGTGAGCACAAGCTCCTTAAATCCCTTTTTAATAAGGTTCTTCGCTTCGTTTACTGCATCCTGACAGGCTCTGCTCCTGATCGGCCCTCTTGCATAGGGAATGATGCAGTAGGAACAGAACTGATTGCAGCCATCCTGTATCTTAATATAGGCTCTGGTCCGGGATTCCATTGAGGTAATAATACCGTTCTCCTCATATTCGACCAACTCTTCTCTGGGGAGAATATGGACAGAAGCTCCATCTGCACTCTCCATCTGCTTCTTTTGGATCAACTCGTCAATGTATTCCGGCAGGGCCTTTTTCTCATTGTTACCGACAACCAGGTCTACCCCGACGATCGCAGCAGCCTCCTCAGGATTTACCTGAGCATAACAGCCGATGACTGCGACAATGCTCTCCGGGTTTTGCTTCTTCATTCTGCGGATATACTGACGGGATTTTCGGTCAGCCAGACCGGTAACCGTGCAGGTGTTTACAACGTAGATATCTGCTTCCCCCTGCTCCTCTGCCATCTCATAGCCCCGCTTCAGGAAGCTCTCCTTCAACGCTTGTGTTTCGTATTGGTTTACTTTACATCCGAGTGTATAAAATGCTATTTTCATTTTTGTATTTCTCGCAATTCAATAAGGGATTATATTTTATATCCGTTTGCCGGGTACATTCCCGTAGAAACTGTGAACATCTTGAGGCATTTATGCGCTAACTGATGAAGCGCATCAAAATGCCGTCGGTTTCCGAGGGGATGTACCCGGCGGACGGATTTATATTATACTACATCTCGAGTTCGTACATGATCATGGCCAGAGCCGCCGGCCCTGCAGTCTCCGTTCGAAGGATAGTTTTTCCAAGAGATACGGATCTGCCCTTTAAGGCAGTGACCTCATTGGCCTCCTCATCAGAAAAACCTCCTTCCGGGCCGATGATCAGTGCTATGTGTCTAACCGGCTCCGCCAAACCTCTCAGCGCATCTTTTATGGTCGATTCGTTCTCATTTTCGTAGGGAAACAGAACCAGATCGTATTCCGCCAATCGATCCAGCATCTGGGAAAAGCTCACGCTCCTCTCTATTTCCGGGACAATGCCTCTCTTGCATTGCTTCACGGCTTCAGCTGAAATCTTGTTCCAGCGATCCAGTTTCTTTTCAAATCCCTGCTTTTCCGTTACTACGGTTCGTTTCGTGAATACGGGAACAATAGAATATACGCCGAGTTCCACTGCCTTCTGAATTATAGTCTCCATCTTGCCGTGTTTCGGTACACCCTGAAACAATGTGACCTTTATCTCAGGCTCCCGGGAAAATCTCTGCTTATCCAGGATCCTTACAGTAACCATTTCATGGTCTGCTGACAGGATCTCCGTCTCGTATTCGAATTCACTTGCGTCGGAGACTTCCAGTTTATCTCCGACACAAAGCCTCAGCACCTTGCAAATGTGCTTTATGTCTTCTTTGTCCGTTATTTCAATATGATCAGCCTTAACGGATCCTTGATTCACAAAAAACCGGCTCATGATTTCTCCTTTACAACGAAGCAGCTATGGCGCACCATTCGCCTTCTTCCAAAACGTCAAGTATATGAAATCCGCATGCAACCAGTGCAGACTCAACTTCATCCCTTTTCTCCCTGATGATCCCTGAGGAGATGAACACCCCGTTCTCTTTAAGATGCCTGGCTGCGTCCTTTGAAAGGCGAATAACAAGATCCGCCATGAGGTTGGCCACAATAATATCCCCGCAAAAATCAATTCCCTCAGTCAGATCGCCTTCTATAATACGGATATCCTGGGCGAGGTGGTTCGCTTCTACATTGTTGTTTGCCACTAAAACAGCAACCGGATCAATGTCTACTCCAAGTACCTGCTGTGCTCCCAATTTTGCAGCAGCGAGAGTCAGGATCCCCGATCCGCATCCAACATCCAGAACAGACGATCTTTTTTCACTAATATACTTTTCCAACAGCCTGATACAGAGTGTTGTTGTGGGATGGGTACCGGTTCCGAAAGCCATTCCCGGATCGATTTCGATCACCAGTTCATCCGCTTCCTTCTCATAGGGCTCCCAACTGGGTTTTACCACGATCGTATCCGTGATCTTTGTGGGCTTAAAGTATTCCTTCCACTTGTATTTCCAATCTTCATCGGAAACTCCTGCAATTTCTATCCTTTCAACATCCATGATGCGGATCTCTTCCAATGCATCATCCAACATTTCGATGCCTTCCGGCGTATCTTCCAGATAGAAGGTCAGGCTTGGAGATATATCGCTTAATTGCTCCACTGCAGGATCGATATAGTCCCAATCAAAAGGATTTTTCTTATCCAGGAATTCCAAAAAAGTCTGCGCTTCCTCGATCTGAACGCCGGATATACCCTTTTCTTCCAGCATTAAAGCTACAAGCTCCAGATTGTTCGATTCGGTATAGATCTTCACTCTTGTATAATCCATGTTCGTCTCCGCTTCTACCAGAAAAAGTACCCACGGGGTCTTTTCCCGTGGGTGGTTTTATTTGAAAAGCTCTTTTACTGTTTCCCCAAAGCTTTTTTTCTTGCTATAAGCGTCCTCTGTAAGCGACTGGCCTATCTCTTTGATCAGCTTCTTTTGTTTGTTGTTCAGTTTTGTCGGTATCTCCAGATTCACCTTGATATAAAGGTCCCCGGTCCGGTTGGAACGAAGGCTCTTGATACCCTTCCCCTTCAGACGGAAAATAGTGTCAGGCTGTGTTCCCTCAGGAACCTTGTAACTCACCTTTTCTTTCAGCGTAGGTACGATGATATCCGCACCAAGTGCGGCTTGATCAAAGGTAATAGGAATTTCCAGCCACAGGTCATTTCCATTACGCTTGAAAAGCTTATGGGGTTCCACGGAAATCACCACATAGAGATCACCGTTAGGTCCGCCGTTTTTCCCCGGATCACCCTGTCCCTTGATGGAAATAACGGAATCGTTGTCCACACCTGCGGGCACTTCTACGGCAATGGTGACTTGCTTACGGATCTTTCCGGAACCGCTGCATTCTTTGCATGGGTTCTCTACCACCTCGCCCGTTCCGCCGCATCTGCCGCAAGGCTGAACATTGATAAATTGGCCAAAAGGTGATCTTTGGGAGGTTCGCACTTCTCCGGTACCATGGCAAACAGAACAGGTAGTTTTGGATGTACCCTTCTCTGCACCGGTGCCTTTACATGCCTCACAGGAAACATATTTCGTCAGTTGTATATTCTTTTTAACACCAAACGCAGCCTCTTCGAACTTTATGCGAAGGTTCTTTTGCAGATCCGGTCCTTTCTGGGGACCGGTCCTTCTTGCCTGGGCGTAATTAGCGGCACCACCAAACATGCTGCCAAAGAGATCTCCGAATATATCTTCGAAACCTCCTCCGCCAAAACCTCCGAAGCCTCCGCCCGCTCCGAAACCGGCATTTGGATCTACGCCCGCATGTCCGAATCTGTCATACTTATCCTTTTGCTTAGGGTCTGACAGGACACCATAGGCTTCGTTCACTTCTTTAAATTTTTCTTCTGCTGATTTATCACCGGGATTTCTGTCAGGATGAAATTCCATAGCCTTTTTTCGAAATGCCGATTTTATTTCATCTTCCGTTGCACCCTTTTTGATACCCAGCACTTCATAATAGTCTCTTTTCTGTCCTGCCATTGGTTTTTGTTTCCCCCGTTATTACATTGATCTATGACTTTTATCAACCATAGGGTCGCACCTTACTTTTCAAAGGTACGACCCATGATTTCATCTCGCTATAAACTGATTCGTCTCTTAGTTTTCTTCCGGTTTGCTGTCTTCATCCACCACTTCATATTCAGCATCCACTACGTTGTCATGGGGTGGTACATCTCCGCCTCCCATATTTCCTGAAGCTCCCGGATCAAAGCCACCGTCTGCAGCACTGCTTGGGTCAAAACCTCCCTGTGCTCCCTGTGCTTCCTGCGCTTTTTGATAGAGCTTGGCTGAGATGGTATGGAAGTGCTCTGTGAGAGTATCCGTCTTGGCCTTGATATCATCTACTGTACCATTTTCGAGAGCTCTGCTCAAGTCTTCCTTTGCATTTACGATACTGTTCTTTTCGTCATCACTGATGTTGCCTTCCAGATCCTTAAGTGCTTTTTCCGTCTCATAAATGAGGGTTTCTGCACTGTTTCTGACTTCAACCTCCTGTTTTCTTCTCTTGTCTTCTTCCGCAAATTGTTCCGCTTCCTTGATCTTCTGCTTGATCTCATCGTCGCTTAGCTTCGTTGAAGATGTAATAGTGATCCTCTGCTCTCTGCCGGTTCCCAGATCCTTTGCACTTACGTTGACGATACCGTTTGCATCGATGTCAAATGTGACTTCGATCTGCGGTACCCCACGGGGTGCAGGCGGAATTCCTGAAAGCTGGAATCTTCCAAGGGTGATATTGCCTGCGGCCATCTCTCTTTCACCCTGCATAACATGGATGTCTACTGCGCTTTGATTGTCTGCAGCGGTAGAGAATATCTGGCTCTTCTTTGTNNNAGCACGTCTTTGACCTCTCCGGTCAATACGCCCGCTTGAATTGCTGCTCCGATCGCTACACACTCATCCGGATTGATACCTTTGAAAGGTTCTTTGCCGGTAATCTTCTTTACTGCTTCCTGCACAGCCGGAATTCTTGTGGATCCACCTACCAGAATGACCTTTTCCAGATCGGATGCAGTCACCCCTGCATCAGCCATGGCTTTTCTCATCGGTTCAATGGTCTTTTCTACCAGCCCGCCTGTAAGCTGTTCAAACTTGGCTCGGGTCACATCCATGTTCAGGTGGAGAGGACCATCCGCATTGACGGTGATGAACGGTAGATTGATGCTGGTAGTCTGAGAAGCCGATAGTTCTTTTTTGGCTTTTTCTGCAGCTTCACGCAGCCTCTGAAGAGCCATTCTGTCCTTGCGCAGATCGACTCCGTTTTCTTTTGCAAAGCTGTCGGCTATGAAGTTAACAAGAATGTCGTCAAAATCGTCGCCGCCCAACTTGTTGTTTCCATTGGTTGCAAGTACTTCAAATACACCATCTCCCAACTCCAGGATGGATACGTCGAAGGTGCCGCCGCCCAGGTCATAGACCAGGATCTTATGATGAGCGCCTTCTTTGTCAAGACCGTAAGCCAGGGAGGCTGCTGTCGGTTCGTTGATGATCCTCTTTACATCCAAACCTGCAATTTTACCCGCATCTTTGGTGGCTTGCTTCTGGCTGTCCGTAAAGTAAGCCGGTACGGTGATAACTGCTTCCGTTACGCTTTCTCCTAAATAGGCTTCTGCATCTGTCTTTAATTTAGACAGGATCATGGCCGAAATATCCTGTGGTGTATAAGTTTTTCCATCAATCTGAACCGAATGGTTTGAGCCCATATGTCTTTTGATGGATGCAATGGTTCTGTCCGGATTGGTGATAGCCTGACGCTTGGCGGTCTCACCAACTAATCTTTCTCCATTTTTTGCAAATGCTACTATGGATGGTGTTGTTCTATTTCCTTCTGCGTTTGGGATTACTACAGGATCCCCGCCTTCAAGGACGGAAACGCAAGAGTTTGTGGTCCCTAAGTCAATTCCGATTACTTTTCCCATTTCTTTTCCTCCTATTAAATCATTGTTGATCCGTGAAATTCCGAGCTACACCCACTGGTCTGTTTCCGTAGTTGTCATGAGAAATCTCATTCAGCCACTATTACCATGGATGGGCGTATGACTTTTTTATTCAGCGTATACCCCTTTTGCAATACCTTTGTGACCTGCCCGCTGTCGTGTGCATCGCTGCTTTCCGTCTGAACCGCATGATGGCAGTTGGGATCGAAAGGCTGCCCCTCAGTCGGAACTTCTTCCAGCCCGCATTTCTCAAGAACATCGATGAGCTGTTTCAAGATCATCTCCATGCCCTCTTTCATGCCGGTATCGATGCTTTCTACGGCTAAAGCCCGATCAAAATTATCTATTACATTAAGCAAATCCACCATAAGTTTTTCATTGGCGTATGCATAAATGTCATTTTTTTCTTTTTCTACTCTGCGCTTATAATTCTGGAAATCTGCTGCCAGTCGCAGGTACTTCGTTTGCAGTTCTTCCTCCTCTTTGGTTTGCTGTTCTTCCTTGTCATCAGTCACCTGCTCCTCCCGGGAGGTTTCCTCATTCTCATCAAATGCTTCTTCTGTGTTTTCCACATTATCTTCCGCCTGATCCTTTAAAATCTGTTCGTCTTTCAGATCTTTTTTACTCTTCATCCTCTTCTCCTCCCGTGATAAATGCTTCGCTTAAGTGCTCCGTCATGTATTCGATCACCGATGTGACATGATTGTATTGCATCCTCGTGGGGCCGATGACTCCCAGCTTCCCGACGGGCTTCCCGTTAACGGCATAAGTGGCTGTTATCAGGCTGCAGTCTCTCATGATCTCATCGGCGTTTTCGTCTCCGATGGTAATGATCACTCCGTTTTCCCTGTTGATCAATATATCTGTGAAATCCTTTTTGTTGACCATTTCCAGAAACAACTTGGCTTTCTCAATATCGTTATACTCGGGGATCGTAAAGATGTTCATCAGTCCATCCAGATACAGCTCTGTATCCAGCATGCTCTCCAGTGTCTTCATAAATCTTGGCATGATGGACTCTGCGAGTCTGCTCATGGCCTCAATGTCCGATTCGAAGTTCCGGATGATATCCATTGTAAGAATATCTGTCAGCTTCCTGCCCTTATAATTATAGGTCATAACCTTGCTGAGCAGTTCCAGCTGATCTTCTTTATAAGCTACCTTTATCTTCAGAGTTGTATTGGAAACTTTGCCACTTTCAGAAACTAACACCAGGACTACCGTGTTTTCGTCCACAGATATGATTTTTACATACTTCAGATAATCTTCATGTTGGCTCTGGTTCACAGCAAATGATGTCAGATTTGTAAGCTCCGAAAGCAACCTGGCTGCGTGTTCCATCGTACGATCCAGCTCAAGAGCTTTCAGGTTCAGCTGCTTTCTGATCCGCCGCTTTTCTTCCTCATCCAGTTCATGCCGTTCCATTAAATCGTCCACATAAAGACGGTACGCTTTTGTAGATGGAACTCTTCCCGCTGAAGTATATGGGTGTGTCAGAAAACCCATCTCCTCCAGGTCTGCCATTTCATTGCGGATTGTAGCAGGGCTGATACCCATTCCATATTTACGCGAGAGGGTGCGGGATCCGACAGGTTCGGCGGAGCGAATAAAATCAGACACGATCGCCTGCAGGATTTGAAGTTTTCGCTCGTTCAAATTCATTGTATCTCCTCCCTCTTGTTAGCACTCTTATCAGGTGAGTGCTAAGCTAATATTAGATTACCACCGCACATCTTCCTTGTCAACTGCTTTTCACAAAAATTTTCCAATCGTTCCCGGCTCTGTAAAAGGTTTCGGACGCCTTGTACAACTCACTTTATGCTATCAAGGTATTCAATAAGCTTTTTATGAAATTCACATTTGAAGCCGCATAACTTCTCGGCCCTGATTTGCTTCATGCGCAGGGCCTTTCCCGTATCCCCTATCCTGACAAACAAATACCCGTCTTTGTACCACAAATCTTCCTGCCCTTCATGATCCACGACCCGGCCTTCCAGGCAACGCATGAGCCAATCCATATCCTCTTCGCTGTTAATATGAGCAAAGGGAGCCAATTTAATTAGTTCTTCATAATATTTTTTATGTTCTTTCATGCTTACTCCCTTCTTCACTAAGACAGCGAGAAATGGCCTTATGCCAGCCCTGTAACAGGCTTTTTCTCTTCGTTTCATCCATATCGGGCTCAAATACTTTATCTATACTTCTGTTTTCCTCTACATCCGCGAGGTTCTTCCAATAGCCCACTGTCAAACCGGCGAGATAGGCTGCTCCCAGTGCTGTGCTTTCCCTGTTCACAGGACGCTCCACGGGTGTTCCTATGATATCTGCCTGAAACTGCATCAGGAAGCGATTTTCAGAGGCTCCGCCGTCTACCTTTAAGGCTGCCAGCCGAATGCCGGAATCCTCCTGCATAGCATCGAGAACATCAGAGGTTTGATAAGCGATGGCCTCCAGTGCGGCGCGTACAAGGTGGCTCCGATTGGCCCCTCTGGTAAGTCCTGTGATGATGCCACGGGCGTATGGGTCCCAATAGGGAGCTCCCAATCCCACAAAAGCGGGTACAAAATATACACCGTTTGTATCCGGAATTCCTAAAGCCAGTGCCTCTGTATCCGATGCCTTCTCAATGATCTTTAATTCGTCTCTGAGCCATTGTATCGCAGCTCCGGCAACAAAAATTGAACCCTCTAAAGCATAATGTACTTCACCTTCAATGCCCCATGCAATGGTGGTCAGTAACCCATTTTTCGAATAGACAGGCTGCTTTCCTGTATTCATGAGCAAAAATCCCCCGGTTCCGTAAGTGTTCTTTGCGTTCCCCGGGCGGAAACAAGCTTGTCCGAACAGAGCCGCCTGTTGATCTCCTGCCGCCGAGGCTATGGGTATAGAACCTCCGAAGATCAGAGGATCCGTTTCTCCGAAGGCATAGCCGGACGGCATGACCTCAGGGAGCATAGCACGTGGGATATCAAATATAGTTAGCAGTTCTTCATCCCATTTCAATTCGGCAATATTAAAAAGCATAGTGCGGGCCGCATTGGAGTAGTCCGTTACATGGACCCTGCCCTTTGTAAGATTCCAGATCAGCCAGCTGTCAATGGTTCCAAAGAGGAGTTCACCCTTCCCGGCACGCTCTCGTCCCCCTTCTACATGGTCGAGGATCCATTTCAGCTTAGTTGCTGAAAAGTATGCATCTATGAACAAGCCGGTCTTCTGCTTAATGGCATCGGCAAGTCCCTCGGCTTTCAACTCATCACAATACTCCGCTGTTCTTCTGCACTGCCATACAATGGCGTTATATACCGGTCGTCCGGTTTCTTTGTCCCAGACTACGGTAGTTTCTCTCTGGTTAGTGATTCCAATGGCCGCAATATTGTGATACTCTGCGCCGATCTGCCTCATGGCTTCCTGTGCAACACCCACTTGGATCCCCCAGATTTCCATGGCATCGTGTTCCACCCATCCCGGGTTTGGATAGATCTGTTTGAATTCCTTTTGCGCAAGACTTACGATTTCGCCCTTTCTGTTAAAGAGAATGCAGCGACAGGATGTCGTACCCTGATCAAGAGACATAATGTATTTCGGCATATCTCATTTCCTCCCATTCGTAACCCTCCACGGGGACAGACCCTCTGGCTGCTTTTGCACCCAGAGGGTCTGTCCCCGTGGAGGGTTATACAAAATCCACAAGCACTTGGTTAAATAAATCCAGTCCTTTAGCAGTCAACCGCAACCGGTCTTCTTTCATATTTAATTCCAACAAGCCAGTCCTACTGTGTTTGCCTATTGCATTTTCATATACCGCAGTTACCGGCTTCCCAAACCTCTCCTCAAAAGCCGAAAGAGATATCCCTTCTATTTTTCGCAGTCCTGTGAAAAGAAATTCTGATATCTCGTCCACTTCTGTGTTCTTGTGATGCCATACTACCCAGGGAGCTAAATACGATAGCGGATCATTACAGACTTCCCGTCCCTCTTTCACACCTTTGGAAATGCGGAGATATTTCTCCAGGTTCGTTTCATTGCTGAAGCGGGTCCCATTAATATAGTAATGAGATCCCAGGCCAACACCCAGATATTCCTCCATAGACCAGTATTTCAGATTATGGCGTGATTCAAAGCCCGGCATGGCAGCATTGGATATTTCATAATGGACGTATCCCTTGTTTTTAAGCCGCTTGAGGGCTTCATGATACATCCTTCGGTCCGTCTCATCATCGACCGCTTTCATAGCTCCCTTTTCCCACAGTCCGTAGAAAGGAGTGCCCTCTTCGATTTGCAGGCTGTAAAATGAAATGTGTTCCGCTCCCAGGGATATAGCCTTTTCAAGACTGTCTATCCATAACTCTACGGTTTGTCCCGGAACAGCAAAGATCAGATCTGCACTGATATTTTCAAAACCGCAGTCTCTCGCTAAATAAAAATTATCGATAAACGTGTTGCTCTTGTGGATCCTTCCCATAAAATGAAGGATTTCATCGTTTAAGGACTGTGCACCCAAACTGAGTCTGTTGATCCCGGCTCTCCTGTAAGCCATCAGCTTGTCAAGGTCCAGCAAGCCCGGATTGGCTTCAATGGTAATCTCGGCATCTTCTGATAAAGCAAAGCTGCCGGTAACGCCTTCCATGATGCGCAGGATCAGATCCCGTTCCAAAAGAGACGGGGTCCCCCCTCCGATGTAGACGCTGTCCAGCAGCATGTCCTGATCCGCATAGTATTGCAGCTCCGCTAACAGGGCTTCAACATATGCTGTATGGTCTTCCTTTTTTGTGTTGCCCCAGGATAGGAAATCACAGTAATTGCATTTCCTTTTACAAAATGGTATATGGATATACAGTCCCAGGGGTTTCATAACAAGCATCCTTTATTTGTTTTCGTCGTATTTCAAAACCGCTGTGAAAGCTTCCTGAGGAACTTCTACGCTTCCGAACTGGCGCATCCTCTTCTTGCCTTCCTTCTGTTTCTCCAGAAGCTTTTTCTTACGGGAAATATCTCCGCCATAGCATTTGGCTAAAACATCCTTGCGTAAAGCTCTTACCGTTTCTCTCGCAATAACCTTCTGCCCGACGGCAGCCTGAATGGGGACTTCAAACTGGTGCATCGGTATGATGTCCTTGAGCTTTTCACAGACAAAACGTCCCCGAGCATAAGCCTTGGATTCATGGACGATCATAGAAAATGCGTCCACCAATTCCTTATTGAGCAGGATATCGAGCTTCACCAGATTTGATCTTTCATACCTTAGCATCTCATAATCCAGAGAACCATAACCCTTTGTTTTGGATTTCAAGGCATCAAAGAAATCGTAGATCACTTCATTCAACGGGATCTCATAATGAAGCGTTACCCGGTTTTCCGTAATGTACTCCATGTGCGTCATGACGCCGCGCCTCTCCTGGCAGATCTCCATAATACTACCTACGTATTCCTTCGGGATCATGATATTAGCCTTGACCAAGGGTTCCTCTATATGATGGATCTGTGTCTGAGGGGGCAAGTTTGAGGGATTCTGGATCATGAGCTCACTGCCGTCGTTCATGACGACCTTGTAAATGACGCTTGGAGAAGTTGTAACAATGCCCAGGTCAAACTCTCTCTCCAGCCGTTCTACAATGATCTCCATATGCAGCAGCCCCAGAAAACCGCAACGGAAACCAAAGCCCAGGGCGGTGGACGTTTCCTGTTCGAAAAGGAACGCCGCATCGTTGACCTGAAGTTTTTCCAGGGCATCCCTTACATTTTCATATTTTTCTCCTTCAGCAGGATAAATGCCGCAATAAACCATTGACTGAAGCTTCTTGTAACCGGGCAGAGCAGTCTCTGCAGGAGCGTTATCCAAAGTGATCGTATCACCCACTCTGGCATCCGCCACTTGTTTGATACTGGCGCATATATAACCGACCTCTCCGGCGCGCAGCTGTTCAACAGGAGTGAGCCCCGGAGCAAACACTCCGACTTCCGTCACCTCGTATTTCTTTTTCGTGTTCATCAGGCGGATCTGATCCCCTGCCTTAACAACGCCATCGAAAATCCTTGCATAAATCACGACACCCTTATAATTGTCGTAATAGGAATCGAAGATCAATGCCTTCAGCTTGCCCTCCGGATCCCCGCTGGGTGCAGGCACTGTGCGGATGACACTTTCCAGTACTTCCTCGATGTTGATCCCTTCTTTCGCAGAAATCAAAGGTGCTTCGGAAGCATCGATGCCTATGATGTCTTCGATTTCTGCCTTAGCCGCATCCGGGTCTGCACTGGCCAGATCGATTTTATTGATTACCGGAACGATCTCCAGGTCTTCATCCAGAGCCAGATATACATTGGCCAGTGTCTGGGCTTCCACGCCCTGTGTAGCGTCAACCACAAGCACTGCTCCTTCACAAGCTGCAAGGCTTCTTGAAACCTCGTAAGTGAAGTCTACGTGTCCCGGTGTGTCAATCAGATTAAAAATATACTCTTCCCCGTCCCGGGCACGGTAATGCAAGCGGGTGGTTTGCAGCTTAATGGTAATGCCTCGTTCTCTTTCAATATCCATATTGTCAAGAAACTGTTCTTTCATGTCGCGACGAGCCACGAGTCCAGTGGTTTCCAGCAGTCTGTCCGCAAGAGTAGACTTCCCGTGATCTATATGAGCGATGATAGAAAAGTTTCTGATGTGCTTCTGATATTGGTCCATATTTCCTCCGATGAAATTCCATAAATATTCAAACAGACCGCTGTTGCGGTCTGTTTATTGTAGCATATTTTTATTCTATATTACAAGATTTTCGATGGGAAAGGAAGTTCTCTGTCCGGAGTGTTGTAGTTGCTCTGCGACTGCCTGTCATCATCCCTTCCTGCTGCCATCCGGGTCAGAACTGAAACGGCTTCCGATGCGCTGTCCTTCATGCGGGACACCTCCGAAAGGATCAGGCTCGTGTTAATCGTAACCTCTCTGCTCAGAAAAGACATAGAAAGATGGTCTTCGTCGATCCTCATTAACTGAAGCGTCAGTGCTCCCGGAGACCTGGTCATTTCCGAGCAGGCACTGTCTACAATAGTAAGGCCCAGATAGAAGGAAAAAACCAGGACAAATACCGCTATTCTTTTCTTTCGGATCAGGCAACGCTCCAACTTTTTCTCAGTTATCTTTTTTCTTTTGTCCATCCTCATAGAATACCCCGGATCGCTACATTTCTTTCAGTATCTCCTCCAGCACCTGAGCGAACAAAGTTGCTGATGCCTTTACTTCTTCTATATTGTTCTGATTGTTCCCCATTTCCAGCAAAATATGATTATCAGCTATGTATTGATTATACTTGTATTCCTTCATGATGATCCCTCTGCTGAATCCGGGATACATGCTGTTTGCTTTCTGATTGATCCGGTTTGCAAAGCGTGTAAGCGCTTCTGCATTGGCATTACCTTCACCGACAACCAGGCAAAACTGTGCAACCGTCTTTCCTTCAGCCGTGAAGGTGTGTTTTCCGTTTCCCGTGTATGATGCCGCATCTCTGTGAAGGTCTATAATCACACGGATAGAGGGGTTTGCCGCGAGCAATTGCTGAGCAGTATCTAAAGATCTGCTGTAAGACTTACTGTAGGATGGAGAGTCGTGGAGGGTTTTATCATGTAATACAGAAATTCCTTTTGCCTCCAGAGCTCCCTTCAATACTTTTCCTACTTCTCTGACAGTACCCTCTTCCTCTACAGAGTGGAAATTCCCAGTGCTAACAGGCTGATAGGATTCCGTCGCATGGGTATGATAAATCAGCACCAGAGGCGCCCCGGACGAGGCGGAATCCAGCACATCCCCCGTCGCTGTCTGTTGACTAGCCTGATCTTCCCACACGGCCTCCACATTCTCAGGGCTACCTTTAATAATAAGACTTTCATCTATTTCCGACCCGGACAGGGGTTCTCTCTTTTCCATTCCTGCACTCCTGCTGACAGCAGGAAACGCTGCAGCCAGATATTGCTTTCCAACCTCCTGTCCCATGTTCGTTTCTTCTCCCGGAAGTCCGTTATTCAGCAAAGCGATGCAGGTGAGCCCCGAAAAGCTCCAGAACAACACTGTAAGGAGCAAAAGCATTCTTTTGTTCCCTGAATTTCTGCGCGATGATTTTCTCCTCATATATACACCTCTTCTTAAGAGGAATATATGCCGGGATGAAGAGTATTATTTATACCATTTGCTATGACATCCGAAAAATCTGCAATAACCTGATCTATGTCAGTTGTGGTTACGATCATGCTTTGACCGTTTTTTTCGATATGCTTCTCTGCCTCTGCCGGTTCCTTCAGATAACCGGACAGATTATCCAGTATCAGTGTCTTGGAATCTATCACCGTAGGAACACCTATCGCCACTACCCTTGTTCCTAACGACTTCTCCGTCAGGTCCTTACGCATATTCCCTGTTCCTGATCCGGGAGAAATTCCCGTATCCGTAATCTGTATCGTAGAACTGATCCGATCCACGTTTCGTGCTGCCAAGGCATCAACGGCAATAACCACCTCCGGTTTTGTAATATTAACAGCACTGCGTATCAGTTCCGCCGACTCCATTCCCGTAGAATACATCACCCCGGGGATGAGAGCACTGACACAACCTGCATCTTCATCGGCCTCTGCACCCGTTATGATAAACATATGGCGGGTCACTTTCACCTTGGAAACTGTGCATGGCCCAAGGGAATCCGGTGTCACTGATTCATTTCCTAAACCAATGACTAAGGCCTTGAGCTTATTATGAAACTTTATGAGTTTTGAAAGCTCTGCAGTCAATGCTTTTACGGTTGCCTCTTTTACCTCTTCCTCTCCGTCCACCAGATCTTTTGCTTCTATTGTAATGTAATTACCTATGGGTTTTCCCATGGTCCTGCTGCCTGCTTCATCGTCGATCTTTATTCTGGTCACCTTCACATTAGGATCGTATTGATCCACATCCACTAAAACTCCCGGAATTTCTATTTTTTTGCCTTTGTTGCTTTCGTCGATCATTTCTTTACTTTCAATTGCCAGATCCGTTCTGTAATTCATCTCATCGCTCCTATCTCTTTTGTTCCGATTTACACGGATCCGTCGCCGGGTGTGTTTCCGTAGAAACCGTGAACATCTTGAGGTTTTTATGCTCAACATTGTTAAGAGCATCAAAAAACCGTCGGTTTCCGAGGAAATACACCCAGCAGGTGGTTCCATGTGAATCGAAACATCCTTTTTCCTATTTTGTACTTGATTTTTCAACTCTATTCAGATATACTTTGTGAGGCTATATTTCGTGAAAGTGGGGTGAAAAATATGGCAAATATCAAATCTGCAAAAAAACGGATCAATGTTATCGCAAAAAAGACTGCGGCGAACAGGAGAGTGAAGACTCATCTGAAAGAAATCGTCAAAAGTTTTGATAAGGCCGTTGCAGAAAACGACATGTCTGTCGCTGCTGAAAAAAGAGCTCTAGCAGAGAAGAAACTGATGCAGGCTGCTTCCAAAGGAACGATCCATAAGAACGCAGCATCGAGGAAAGTTTCTCGTATGGCAAAGCAGTTAAACAAAGCAAAGACAGAATAAATCTCACCCGTCCCCACCAGTGCATAAGTTAAATGCACAAAAGTGAAAACGTAGAAAAGCCGGTAGTGTCTCCCGGCTTTTTTATTTCTCTCTTTATAGGAAGCATAGGGCTGACATGAGCAAAATCCCCGTCTCAATACAATCCTCATTGATATAGAGGTTATCCGAATGGATCGGCGGGTTTTCACGATGGGGAAAGCCGCTGCCCAGGAAAAAGAAAGATCCCTTTGTGCTGTGAAGGTAATAAGAAAAGTCTTCGACACTCATTGAGGGCTTTTTGATCCCGATCAGATTTTCACTTCCGATAAGCTCCTGCGCTATCTGCACCAGACGGTCCGTAGCGGCCTTTTCATTGACCAGGGCCGGATAACCTTTTATAAAAGTGACCTGCCCTTCTCCACCGGATGCTAACGCTGTATATTTTACTATATCCTCTGTTCTCTGCCTTAATACCCGGCTCACCTCCGGATCAAAGCTTCTTATCGTTCCCTCAAGAATTGCCTCGTCGGCTATGATGTTCCCCGCTGTTCCGCTGTGAAAAGCACCTACCGTCAGCACAGCCGGATCCGTGGCTCCCGTGGATCTGCTTACGACAGTCTGCAGACTGCTTACCACCTGGCAACCCGTCAGCAGTGCATCTACTCCCTTCTCCGGAGATGCACCATGGCTTCTCCGCCCCTTTATACGGATACGAAACATATCGGATGCAGCATGGACATGCCCATACTGAAATCCTACCTGACCGGCAGGAAGCTCCGGCTTGATATGCAGTCCATATACAGAACCGACATCAGGGTTACGGAGGCAGCCCGCTGCTATCATCCTTTCCGCTCCGCCCGTCGTCTCTTCCGCTGGCTGAAACAATAGTTTAACATCCCGGTTCAATAAATGTTTATTATTCGCCAGAACCCTTGCAGTTCCTAGCAAAACCGCAGTATGTACATCATGGCCACAAGCATGCATAAAACCATCTACGGAAGAGGAAAAAGGTAATCGCAATCTCTCCGTTATCGGCAGGCCATCGATGTCGGCACGAAGTGCGATACCCTCTTCTCTGCCGGCGACCTCAGACCGGCTATTTGAGGTGTCCGATCCCTCACAGAGTATGGTACATAGCAATCCTGTGGGAAGAGGATACGAAACCGCAAGCCCAAGACCGTTCAGCTCTTTTTCTATGATTTTCACGGTACGAAACTCCTGATTGCCCGGTTCCGGCCAACGATGCAATTCCCTGCGCAGCTCAACAGCATGAATGGCTGCATCCGCAACCTGCTGCTTTAATAATTCAATATCCATTTCTCTCTCCTCCTGATCTATTTTATTAAGGAGATGGACAGGATATGAAATCATATTATGAAGTCTTTAGCTATAGATATATACAATAGAACTCCATGATACAGAAAGGAAATCACAATGAAAAAACCCGACCCATTAAAAAAGGGGGATTCGATCGCTCTGATCGCACCTTCCTCTCCGGTAACGGAAGAAAAGATGGAGGCAGCGCTTAAGTCCATTGAATTTCTTGGATTGCATCCGATTCCTTTTCCAAGTTGCTTTATGAAAAACGGCTACTTATCCGGTACGGATGAGGCCCGGGCAAAGGATGTTAACGATGCATTTTCAGATCCTTCCATTCGTGGCGTCTTCTGCCTGCGGGGCGGGTATGGGGCTACAAGGATCCTTCCTTTGCTGGATTATGAGAATATAAAGCGCCATCCCAAGCTCTTCGTGGGCTACAGCGATATAACTGCATTGCATACAGTGTTAAATAGGTTCTGTGAATTGGTCACATACCATGGACCAATGCCCGCAAGGGGCTATTACACTATGGATCGTTTTTCTCTGGAAAGCCTCTCTGCGGCAGTATTCCAAAGTCCTTCGCCAGGATTGATCGGGAACCCTCCCGGAGAGATGATAGAGATCCTTTGTCCCGGAACGGCCCGGGGACAGATAACCGGGGGAAATCTTTCCGTGATGGCTGCTGCTTTGGGCTCGAAATACGAAGTGGATACGAAGGGTAAGATTCTGTTTATAGAGGATGTGGATGAACTGCCTTATCGGATCGACAGGAACCTGACAGCCTTGAAACTTGCCGGAAAACTAAGTGATGCAGCCGGGATAATTTTAGGGACATTTGCCGATCTCCCGGAGGAAACGGGAGATCCGGACATGACCCTATCCCTCTCTCAAATCTTCGAT
>DCUA01000160.1:0-1799 GCA_002329675.1 Firmicutes bacterium UBA1426
TCTTCTTTGATGAGGTCTGCCATATCACTGATCAGCTCTTCATATTTTCCATCCACTAATATCTCGTAAAGAGGTTGACGGACTTTGATCCGCTCCTTTTCTCTCACTCCTCTTCCGAGACCCACCAGAGTTCTCACCAGATCCATCCGCTCCTCGACCTTATCATCGATGAGTTCGTCTTTGGACTCCGGGTAGAAGGAGAGGTGCACCGACTCCTCGCCTGTCAGCTTAGTATAGATTTCATCGGTGATGAAGGGTGCAAAAGGTGCCGACAGCTGAGCAACACCTACCAATATCTCATAGGTTGTCAGATATACGGATTTTTTATCCTCAGTAAGCTCATCTCCCCAGAAACGCCTCCTCGCCCGGCGGATATACCAGTTGGAAAGGTCCTCTACCAGGAACTCCTGGATCTTGCGTACGGATCTCATATGATCGTAGCGGTCCATCTCGCATATGACTTCACGGATCAAACGATGGTATTTGGACAATATCCAGCGATCCAGCTCCGGCCTCTTGTCGTAGTCAACAAAGAAGGTTCTGGGATCGATGTCATCGGTATTGGAGTATAGTACAAAGAAGTTGTACACGTTCCGCAAAGTCCCCAGGAACTTGCTGACGATCTCCACGAGCCCGTCCTCATCAAATTTTGTCGGAGACCAGGCCGGGGAGGTGGACAAAAGGTACCACCTCGTGGCATCTGCTCCGTACTTATCGAAAAGTTCGAAGGGGTTAACTGTATTCCCCTTTGACTTGGACATCTTCTTTCCTTCCTTATCCAGGATAAGGTCGTTGACCAATACGTTCTTATAAGGAGAAGTTCCTTTGATAAAGGTCGAAATAGCCAACAGAGAATAGAACCATCCTCTTGTCTGATCGATCCCTTCGCATATGAAATCCGCGGGGAAAAATTCCTCATCGAAATTCTCTTTGTTTTCAAAAGGATAATGTCTCTGGGCAAAGGGCATAGCACCGCTGTCAAACCAACAGTCCATGACCTCCGGTATCCGGCTCATGGTTTCACCGCATTCGGGGCATTTGATATGAACTTCATCCACATCAGGCCTGTGGAGTTCGATGGACTCGTCGATCTTCTCTATGGCTTTTTCCACAAGTTCTGCTCTGGAACCTATGCTTTCCAAATGACCACAGGTGCAGCGCCAGATATTGATGGGTGTTCCCCAATACCGATTACGGGAAATAGCCCAGTCATTGACGTTTTCGATCCAGTTACCGAAACGCTTCTCCCCTACAAAGGGTGGAAACCAATTGATGTTGTTGTTGTTCTCTACCAGCTGATCCTTCAGCTTGGTCATCTCGATGTACCAGCTTGGCTTTGCGTAATAGAGCAAGGGTGTGGTGCATCTCCAGCAATGAGGGTAGTTGTGCTCTACCTTTTCTTTGCTATAGATCTTATCCTCGGCAGCCAGCCATTTGATGATTTCCACATCAAGACCATCCTCCATAACGAAACGGCCGGCCCAGGGAGTCTCGGTATACTTTCCTTCTTCGTCCACGGGATTGGGAACAGGAAGTCCATACTTCCTGCCTGTATTATAGTCATCTTCACCGAAGGCCGGTGCGGTATGAACGATGCCGGTACCGTCTTCCGTTGTAACGTAGTCACCACAGGTGACGTAGAAGGCTTTCTTGTCCACTTCCACAAAGGGCATCAATTGCTCATATTCAATATACTCAAGGTCGCTGCCTTTCATCTCTTCCAGAACTGTGTAGGTTCCCGCTCCTAAAACTTTGTCTGCCAGAACCTTGCTCACATAGTAGATCGTGCCCTGCTGCTC
>DCUA01000160.1:1812-2858 GCA_002329675.1 Firmicutes bacterium UBA1426
GTCGTGGTCCATGCCAGGAAGTACTCATCTTTATCCTTACGCTTGAATTTTGCTGTGATGGTATTGGTTTTTACCTCTTTGTACCCTAAAGCGACCTCGTGGGAAGCAAGGCCTGTTCCGCAGCGGGGGCAGTAAGGCAGGATCTTGTGTCCTTCATAGATCAATCCGGCTTTAAAGAATTCCTTAAGGATCCACCAGCCCGTCTCAATATAATCATTATCCAAAGTGATATACGGGTCATCCATATCGATGAGATAACCCATTCGCCTGGTCATTTCCCGCCACTGCTTTTCGTAGGTGAATACGGATTCTCTGCATTTCTGATTGAATTCGCGGATACCGTATTTTTCGATATCCTGTTTTCCATTCATTTTCAGCTGCTTTTCCACTTCGATCTCAACCGGGAGTCCATGGGTGTCCCAGCCGGCTTTCCGCTTTACTGCATAGCCTTGCATAGTCTTATGGCGAAGCACGGAATCCTTCAGTGTTCTTGCAATTACGTGATGGATGCCGGGGCTGCCGTTGGCCGTGGGAGGGCCTTCATAGAACAGGAATGAGGGTCTGCCTTCTCTGGTGGTCACACATTTCTCCAGAAGGTTCTCTTTATCCCACTGATCTGCCTGCTGGTTCTGAACTTCTGCAATAGGTCTTTCTGATAAATTCTCAAACATCTTATATATCTCCTTCTAATAATCAGCTATTATGTCCTTTTTATGATCAGATATTGCCTCAAATAAAAATCCCCGAATCCGTTCTAATCCGAATTCAGGGACGAATCTCTCCGCGGTACCACCCTAATAACGGAGTCTCCTGTATCGAAGATTCCGCCTCTCGTTTTCCGCTTAACTCGCGGGGAAGTGCCCGCTTACTGTCAGTTCACCGGGCAAGCTCCGGAGTGATTTTCACTAAGTCCCTCACCGACGGCTTTCACCAGCCACCGCCTCTCTGTAGGATCATGGACCTGCTACTGTCTCCATCAAAGCTTTTATCTGAGTATACTACATTATTTTACTTGTATCGCCTCTTTATGTCAACTTGAAGTTTTG
>DCUA01000111.1:0-2703 GCA_002329675.1 Firmicutes bacterium UBA1426
TACGATGCTGATGTGGTTATAAATCTGCCAAAACTCAAAACACACTCGGCACAGATCTTTACCGGAGCTGTGAAAAATGTATTCGGATGCATACCGGGACTCAGGAAGGCAAAGTATCACAAAATAGCTCCTGAACCGGGGGATTTCGGGCAGATCATCTGCGACATCCATAAAGCGACTAAAATACAGCTTCACATCATGGATGGGATCCTGGCAATGCAGGGAGAGGGACCGACGGCAGGCAGCGTCTATCAGGCCGGCAAAATCCTCATCAGTGAAGATCCATTGGCATTGGATGCCGTGGCGGTAAAGATGCTGGGGATGGATGTTGAAGATGTCCCGATACTTGAAACAGCCCGGAAGCGTAACCTGGGAGAAGGTCGGTTAGAAAACATCATACTGGCAGGCGATCATGAGCAAGTCCCCAGGTTAGATAGTTATAAACTTCCCAAACGCTTCAGGGGAGGGAAGAAGCGCAACAGTAAAGTTCTGGTAAGAGTGATCGATTTTTTCAATACACATCCCAGGATCGATCTTAATAAATGTAAAAAATGCAATATGTGTGTGGAGAGCTGCCCGGTACAAGCTATTGACAAAGATTCCAAGCTAATTAATTATGAAGCCTGCATAGACTGCATGTGCTGTCACGAGCTATGTATGTTTAAGGCTGTAGAACTGAAAAACAGCAATAAAGCAGCAGGTTTGATATCAGGTTTTTTCCGAAAATAATCAAATAAAAGTAGATATAAAAAGATCGATAAATGCGTTGTTTTAGCGCCTTCCGGCCGGGCGATTGTTAAATAAATATCCTTTGTTGCAAAGTTTTGTAAAACAAATTATAATACCCCCATCGTTTTGTGTTAATACAAAGCAGAATACAACAAGGGTGGTGTAAAATGGTAAAACAACTACAGGAAGAAATCAGAACCTTTAGTGGTCGAAGATCTCTTTTGGCAGTCATCGTGATCGTAGGTATCACATGGCTGCTCACGACATTTTTGCCGGATGACCCGGCAAACTTCGGGGCCGCATCTCTCATACCGGCCTTCTTCCTAATCATCTATATTTTTGTCACAAAGAGGATTCTTGAGGCATTGACTCTGGCTTCCATTATGGGCTTCATAATGGTATCTCAGGGTGATGCGCTGGGATCCTTCAGCGGGTCCCTGCTGGAAGTCATGATGAGCGAGGATATTGCCTGGCTATTCATCGTCTGCGGTCTCATGGGCAGCATCATTTCTCTCATTGAAAAAGCAGGGGGAGCTTTTGCCTTCGGTGAATGGGTTTCCAAGAGAGCAAAGACCAGGAAATCGGCTCTCATTTGGACCTGGGTCCTCGGCGTCATTATCTTCATCGATGACTATCTGAACTCTCTGACTGTAGGCTCCTGCATGGCCCCTCTCACCGACAGACACAAGGTACCTAGAGAGTTCCTGGCTTACATCGTGGACTCTACAGCGGCTCCCGCCTGCGTGGTCATCCCTATCACAACATGGGCGGTCTTTGCCGGAAGGCTCCTTGAAGTCAATGGCTGGGCTCCTGAAGGAGACGGGTTGCTTTACTTCATTAAAACCATTCCGTTTAACTTCTATGGTTGGATTGCATTAGCAATCGTTCCGCTCATCATCCTGGGCATTATCCCTACTTTTGGACCCATGAAAAAGGCAGAGCAACGTGTAAAGAACGGAGGCCCTCTTGCTCCTCCGGGTTCGGAGAAGATCGACATAAGAGCGGGATTGGATGCGGTAGTTCTTCCCGATAATCCAAAGATCATGAATTTCCTGCTCCCCATTCTGGTGCTGGTAGGTGCAACTATCTATTTTGACGTAGATATGCAGATGGGCGTGCTTATTACCATGGCGTTCATGTTTATATTCTATCTGGCTCAGAACATCATGACAGCGGAAGAGTTTACAGATGTATCACTGCAAGGCTTAAAGAACATGATCCTGCCCCTGATGCTCATGGTGCTGGCCTTCCTGTTTGCTGAAGTCAATGACCAGATCGGATTTACATACTATGTGATTACCTCAGTATCTCAATATATGACTCCCGCTTTGATGCCGGTAACTATTTTCGCTGTTCTGGCAGTTACGGAATTCATCACAGGAACTAATTGGGGTATGTATGTCATTGCCTTCCCCATCGTCATCCCTCTGGCTATGGAAATGGGTGTGAACATGCCTCTGGCGGTAGCTGCAGTCCTCTCTGCAGGTGTATTCGGAAGCCACGTATGCTTCTATTCCGACGCTACGGTTCTGACCTCTGCTGCCACCGGCTGCAACAACTTCGATCATGCCTTTACCCAGGCTCCCTTTGGGATCCTGGCCGCATTGATGTCGGCAGTCGGGTATTTAGTGGCAGGCTTTATCTTCTAGGTTGGAGAGCTTTGCCTTCTGGCCTGGCGGGTACAATGTGCGTTTGACCGGGGGTCAAACGGTCGTTTGATATGAATTCAGAAAACGTTGCCTTTCATACGCGGGGCAACGTTTTTTCCACTCAGGGTGCTAGCTGACAAACTATATTTGTCTTATCGTATTTGCTGAAAGCCAACAAGATTTTAGCTTGGAATTGGAACTGTTGTTGCCTCAAGGGCTGGAAAGCAACAAGGATCTGCTTAAACTCTGGTTCCTTGTTGCTTTTGCGGTTGGGAAGCAACAAGGGTCCACTTGAACTCTAATTCCTTGTTGCTTCTGTGGTTGA
>DCUA01000111.1:2744-3084 GCA_002329675.1 Firmicutes bacterium UBA1426
GTGGTTGAAAAGCAACAAGGATCCGCTTAAACTTCGATTCCTTGTTGCCTTTGTGGTTAGTAATCAACAAGGATCATCGTTGGGATCGTGATAGGAGGAAATATCAGTTTAACATGCCCCACTCCGCCATGCTGTACATGGCCGGCCTCTACAGTCAGTTTGACAAAGAGGACCGGTTTGTAATTCTAACAAGAGATGCCAATACCTCCGTTTGCCGGGTCCACCATCGTATGCCGGTGGTGCTGGAGCAAATGCATATTCGGGACTGGCTCAAAGACCGTGATGCGGCCCGGGACATTCTGTCCGGAGCAGGGCCTGAGCTTGTGGCAAAGCCGTGGGA
>DCUA01000001.1 GCA_002329675.1 Firmicutes bacterium UBA1426
AAGATGGTGGATCTTTTCCTCGTAGAGCCGCGTTTCCTCAGCCTGATCCTTGAGTTTTGTCAGCTGCTTATTCAGACGAACACGCTCGGAAGTTGATGCGCCGTTGATCTGACGCACCAGACCGGAAATTGCCGTTCTGTAACGGGCCTGCTGCTCGTGCACATAGTCTGTACGAATCCGGGCAATCGTATCCGGCTGATAGCGGTGCATATATGCAAGGCATTTGAATCCATTTTTCTTGCCAGAATCGAAGAGCCAGTAAATCGGGCGTTTTTGATAGATCTTGCAATGATCGTTGTAAAAATCATTCAGAAAATAATTTCGAAGGACTTCACGCGAGGTGGCACCTTTCTCCTCCAGAGCGTCCGCGATAAATTTCAGATTTTCTTCCAGCGTATCTGCGCCGTAGACCGTTCTGACAAACTCCACGAATCTTCCGACAATGTCATCGGTAAAATACTCATCATCTGTGATGGGAAGAATGGCATCCTTGTCTGGCATGAACGTCTTGTACTTTGCGTCATCCCAGTCGCCACCAGCGTAGGCAAGGCCATCCACATCAAGAGAGTATCTTCCGAACATACAGCCAACAGCATAGGAGACAAACGAACGGATGTCCCGTTCGAGGTCAGCCTTGCGGACAGTTACGTCCTTGTCACTTTCCTCCGGCGTGAGTTCATCCTGCAGGCCGTAGATGTCTATGAAAATGCGATTCAGCTCCTCCTCATTGGATTTGAGCTGATTGAAACGGTCGTTGCATTCAGATTGCCATTGAGAAAAAGCATCAGCAATGGTAGCGGTTTTGCGGATCAAAGGGTGCTTCTGGAAGTCCCATGAGGTTTCGAATGAATCCCAATCGGCACGAGAAATATTTATACTGTCTTGCGACATTAAGGCAATCTTTCTCTCTTTACATTTCTCATCAAAAGGTAAGCTTTGAATGTATCCCGGCGGAAAATTAATAGTCGGATTCAAAATTGAGAGATAATAATTAGCTACTTTAGATTCAAGGAAGGCAAGTATTGCATTAATATCATCATAACTATTTGGAATATAGAATGGGCCTGCCGTATCAAAAATAAAGCCATTATCTGCATATCTGCAGCAGAACTGGGCAGAAGATATTGTTGTCCAACTAATTGCCCGTTGAAATGCAAAATCACCATTATAGTTATGTGATCTTACTCTATTACCCATATAATTATCAAACTTCATTTCATATCCATCGTTTTCCCAATTAACAACGGAATCAATATTTCCATACCAGCGTCTAAAATCCCCTCCATTTTGAATTGGGAACCACCGTTTCTTTGATTCAATGGATTCTTCGTTTGAACAAATATTAAATCCAATTCTTGTTATTGACGGCTCATACCAAAATCTGATGAATCTACCCGTATCACCAGTAATAAGTCCTATACGTCCTTGTCCATAATCCCCGAGTTTTTTTAGGTTAGCAAAATTCCAAAAAGATCTCTCGCTAACCCAATATGCTATGGGACTCCCTGGAATTATAGAAAAGTTAGCCTGTGATGAATAATAGAAATATCCGCATTCAGAATTTGTCAGTGCCTCCTTCACTTTCTTGCGTTGAACTTCCATATCACCCTTGAAATCTTCAAGACGGAAATATAGACCATTTTTATTGCTCTTATTGTTTTCAAGAACAAATGCACTTATATCAACGGTAGCTTCCCTAAAGAATGCACCTTTTGCCATTTGTATAAGAGTTGCAATAGATTTATTTTGAAGAATATAGTTTCGGAGAGCCTCGTAGGATTTAATAAACATCCAAACATTTGGCGTCATAAAACCAGAATAACCATTTTGTTTGCATAAATCAAAATTGCGGTACATAAACACGCTAAACAAGTCGCCAGAATAATCCTTATAATTATCAGTCACATATTTTTTAAGTGACGAATCATACTTGTTAAGATACGGCGGATTCGTAGCTACAACCGCATATTTTCTCGACATCACTTCTGCCACTTCTACAAGCGGGAGTAACTTGTCAAGAGTAATCTGTGTATACATGCTGATATCAGCACCGGACTTTATCTCTTCAAATCTTGCATAGAGAGCATCAAAGTCCACCGGCGCTATCTGAATGATTGAGCCATATTCCTTTGCATCTTTTGTGTCATGAAGAACAGACTGGATGTCATGCTTCAGGCTTGCATTTCCATTAGCAAAATAATCTATGGCAAACGGATCAATGTGATTGCTTTCCTTAATTTCATAAAAATGTGGCTGAATTTTACGGCTCAGGAATCGCTTATCGTATTGCATTGCCTTCATCATGATGGCAAAGCTGGCAAGTTGCGCTGCACGTTCGTCAATATCGAGTCCGAACAGATTATTCTGAACAATAGAAGCCGCTGCTTCCCGTTCTGTATAACCGTATTCGGTATAAATTTTTTCCAGAACATCAAAGGCATAGACCCCGAAGTGGGCGGAACCCATACAGGGATCAAATACAGTCAGCTGCTCCGGAGTGATCTTCTCGTTTACCTGCGGAATAACGCCATCTTTCGGCGTAATGAAATATTCCAGTTCATTCTTCAGATTGCTTTCCGGGTTTCTTTCAATCCAGTATCTGCCGACAGAATTGTCGATGATATAGCGAACGATCCAGTCTGTAGTGAATAGCTGCGTCGCAGCCGGAACCTCATTTTTTGCGACAACTTTCCCGTGAAGAGGGTCAACAACCTCGTCATGTTTTTCAGAAATATAATACTGGTACAACCATCCGATAATCTCGATCTGTCCGCCTTCTGAGATATTCCAGTCTTTCTCCGGGATATCAGAAATCATTCGTTCCACAACGCTTCCTTCCCGGAGCAGATTGTCCGGGAAGAGCAGCTCAGTGTAGTCTGCAATCTTCTGGAACATTCCCGGCAGCACGCTGGAAAAGGCATTGCACTGAGTAATGATCAGATATTTGAAAAGGGCTTCATCGTCATTTGCATCCTTCAGAGCATAAACCTTCTCCATGTCAAGCCCGTCCATGTCGAGGTGAATTGCTTCCGTCAGAATCTCCGGCTTGAAGGCGCCTTCTTCATCCGTGAACACACGCACTCTGGAAGGTAGGTAGTTATTGACCTCCATAAAACGCAGAGCCGCAAAGCGGTTGAACCAGGTATAGGCCACTTCCTCCATGACCTGATCCATGCCTTTATCCTTCACTTTTGCAATCAGGGAAGCGCGCTGCTTCTTCTCCGCAGGTGTTAAAAGTACGCCGTGCGCCGAGTCCGCGTTTGGATCCGCGTCAGCACTGATTTCATATTGATCTGCCTTCTGGGAAACACGCTCGATAAGTTCTTCTCTTGCCCAGACAGCATATTTCTTTATCGCATTCTTATCCATGAAAGGTTCCTTTCGTCATCTCAATTTGATCCCATCGCTGTCCTTTAAAAGGGCAGTCAGATAGGTGCGCATTCTCTCTACATAGGCATCTATATCCGCCTGACTTTCCAGCGTCGCCTGCTTGAAGATCGCCTGCCGGTACACATTCTTGATATGCTTCTTCGGCTGATCCGGCTTCGGAGGCGTTATCGGCTCCGGTGTCTTTTCTAATTCAATAGCTGCCACTGTATCATCCTTATAATTCCACATCTGTGTGGTCATACCATCGAGCAGAACAATAGTCTTCGTTGTGGCGATCTGATCCTTCATCTGTGTGAAGTAATTGTCTGCCTTCTCAATGGCATTCTTAAACTCGCTGCCATCACCGCCAGCCTGATGAATCTCAGCGAGGCACTGGCGCACAATCTCCAGAAGATCTGCACGCTTTTCCTCGAGCAGCTTATTATGCCCGGCACGGACTTTATCCATCAGTCCATTGAGCTCCGGAATCTGTCTGTAGACAGCCGGATTGCTGCCGTTTACCAGTGTGATCTTCCGGATCTGGTTCAGCGCTTCATTGGTTTCCTCATCCTTCTGAATATACGGCAGGTCGTTCCGGAGATCGGCTTCCATCTTCACTGCAGAATCAAACACCGTAACCTGGTTCTTAAAGAACGCTTCGACCGGCTGCATGTCGTCCTTGCTGTCAAACAGCTTCGTTTCGTCTGCTACCAGACGGTCAATCAGCGCGATGTCGTCCTTCTCCTGCGAGAGCACGTCGTCCATCAGCTTGATGGCTGCTGTTACCTTGTCGTGATCCGGGTATTTGTGGCCCGCATACCGGCTGTTCAGTTCCTCGTAATGCTGCTTCTGATCTTTGAACTTGTCCAGAATCAGCTTAACGAGAGCATCCTGATCATCTGGCACGTCCATGATGTCGAAGTACTCCCGCATGATCTCTTTTGCGGCTTTCATTTTCTGCGCGGAGGCAGACTGCTTCATGGAAATCATGGCCTTGCCGCGCTCTGTCTTTTTGCGGAGCATATCCGGAAGCTTCGGATTGTCCGGGCGAATCTGTGCGCCGCCGTATTTAATCGTAACCTTCTGCTGATAAATCAGAAGTGCCACAACCGCGGCGATGTCGATTTCCTTCCAGCCGTACGGAATCTTCTGATAGCGCGTCTGGATGTCGTCCATCGAGGTCGGAAGCTTCTTCATGGACTGCATTTCGAGGTACTCCTCGACCTTGGCAGCAGCATCACGGTTGTTCTCCATACCGGCCATTTCCGGATTGGTTCCGCGCAGAATCTCGATGATATCTGCATCCGTTTCCGCATTCTTTGTAATCAGGTCGAGCTCGCTGTAGACGTGCGCCACAAGATATTCGAGAGCT
>DCUA01000127.1 GCA_002329675.1 Firmicutes bacterium UBA1426
GAAATATATCGCCCCGGAGGACATCCACGTCTATTCCATCGACGAATGCTTCATAGATGTGACGGCTTATCTTCACGCTTACCGGACGGATGCTGCAGCCTCCGGAACCAACGCTGCGCATCTCATGGCGATTACCATGATCCGGGACGTCCTGAAAGAGACCGGAATCACGGCGACGGTAGGCATCGGGACCAACCTGTATCTGGCCAAGGTGGCCATGGATATCGTGGCCAAAAAGCGTCCGGCAGATAAGGACGGCGTGAGGATCGCGGAGCTTAATGAGGACTCCTACAAATTCCTTCTCTGGGATCACAGGCCGCTGACGGATTTTTGGCAGATCGGTCCCGGCAAGGCCAGACGGCTGCAGTCTGCCTCCATGTTCACCATGGGAGACATTGCCCAGAGAACGCAGTGGGATGAGGAGTATTTCTACAAGACCTTTGGCATCGACGGCGAGATCCTGATCGATCATGCCTGGGGCATTGAGCCGGTCACCATGCAGGACATCAAGTCCTACAGGAGCGAGGGCCACAGCCTTTCAAACGGGCAGGTGCTTCCGAGACCTTATAAGTACCAGGAAGCAAAGCTGGTCTTCAGAGAGATGATCGAAGTCCTCTGCACCGATATGTTCTCAAAGAACCTGGTCACGAAATGCTGTACATGGTGGGTATCCTATGATTACAAGAGCCTGGAGGCATGCCCTGGTTATGACGGACCGCTGAGCATCGACTTTTACGGGCGGATCCATCCCAAACACAGCAACGGAACGGTACGGCTTCAGACGCTGACCAACAATCTGAGTATCATCACGGAACCGCTGGTCAGGCAGTTCGATGATAAAACAGACCACCGCCTTCTCTATCGGAGGCTGGGCGTCTGTGCCAATGATGTAACTGAAGACATGGGAGTTTTTCAGATGAACATGTTCGTGGACTATGAGGCGCTGGAAAAAGACCGCCGCCTTCAGGGAGCCATGCTGGAGGTCCGGCGCAAATTCGGAGCCAACGCCATCTTCAAGGGCATGAACCTGATGGAAGGCGCAACGACATTAGAGCGTAACCGGCAGATCGGGGGTCATAGGAAATCTTAAAGTTTTTATTTCCGGTGAAATCCTTCCTTTCAGGAAATCTAAACTTTATCTGAAACATAGCGCTCTTCCTGCCCGCGGTAATTAAAAAAGTTGTGATTTCGTTTTTAGATTCATTGTACAATTCTCCTGTTTACATACCCTCGAAAGGAGAATACGACATGAATCTACAGAAACTATTTAATTCTTATGAAACTTTGCTGATGCAGATGAAGGAGGATGGTTACTCCGAAAACTACATCAAAAGCGTAAGATTCGAAATTAACTGGATAAAACGTAATCCAGAGTTGCTCCAATGCACTTCGTACTTCGAACTGTACGAAGAACGATTAAAAACAGGCAGAAATCCAGAGGCATCACAGGAACGGGTTTATCATAAACGGTCACTCTTCACAATCCTCCAGCGGTTTGAAGAGAACAACGAGTTTCCAAATCATCATAAAAAAGTACCGCTGGTACAAAAAAGCGCGTATTCGAAGTTACATACTGCCTTTAAAGAACTGGTGGATTATTATAAAAGGTACGCTGTCCAGAATGATCATTCAGTAACCACGATTACCAAGTGTGTTTCAAAAGCTTCCTGCTTCCTGCTTCATCTGCAACAGAGTGGGCACGATTCCTTGGAAACAGTGACAGAAACAGATGTCATTTCGTTCTTTACTGATGGCAACGGAGTGCTTTGCCGTAGCCGTTCTTACAAAAGAGACGTCGAGACCGTTCTCATAGCAGCGGAACCTTTGAATCCTTTGACAAAAAAGATTCGTTTGTTCCTGCCAGCCATTAAAAAACGACGGCAGAACATTCAATACTTTACACAAGAGGAATCCCTCCGATTGCGTGACACATTGGAAAACGGAGCCACAGAGTTGACGAAAAGGGACCTTGCCATCGGGATGCTTCTGTATTTCACCGGTCTGCGGGCGGGTGATATCAGCGACCTGCAACTTAACGAAATCGACTGGCAGGCAGAAGTCATCTGTTGCAAACAAAGCAAAACGGGGTTATCAGTCGAACTACCTATGAGTGTCGGCGTCGGAAACGCTCTTTTTGAATACATCACTGAAGAACGCCCCGACAAACCGGATCCGCATGTTTTTTTATGGAACAAACCACCTTTCACGCCGATTGATGTAGCAGTCATCTGGCCAGTGACTGCGCACATTTATAAGGCGGCCGGAATACGACAAAACGCTGGTGATCGGAGAGGCTCCCACTTATTCAGACACCATGTCGCCACGCATTTAGCTATGAAAGGATTTTCGCAGCCAATCATCAGTGAAATACTTGGACATGAAGCACCAGAATCCCTGAATCATTATCTCTCGTCCGATATAGACCACCTTAGAACCTGTGCTCTCAGCGTAGAAGAGTTTCCGGTTGCAGAGGAGGTGTTCCAAGTATGAAGACTTTTCGCTCCGGCTTTGCCGATCATATCGAAGACTTTATACGTTATCGAAAGGCTTCAGGGGTATGGAATACCAACTATGAAGAAAACCTACTCTTGTTTGACCACTATTGCACACAAGCTTTTCCGCCTGGCGCTCCACTCTGTCAGGATATGATAGATAAATGGTGCGCTAAAAGAGAAACTGAGCTGAATCGGACATGTGACACAAGAATCCGTGTGATAAGGGCATTTATCCGCTATCTGAAGGATCGNNCGCGATCTGACAGATGTAGAGGCCCCTGCAAAGCTAAAGAAGGAGCCAGTAACTTATGTTCCTCATGCATTTACTGAAGATGAGTTGCAACGCTTTTTCTATGAATGCGACAACATCACGGTAAATCGATCTTTACTTTCAAAGGTTCGGCATCTTACATGCCCTGTATTCTTCAGATTACTATACAGCAGTGGAATCCGCACAACAGAAGCAAGGCTTCTGAGAAAGGTCGATTTCGATCCCATCGAAGGCGTGCTAAACATACAGAAATCAAAAGGCTATGATCAACACTATGTCGCTCTTCATGAGAGCATGACTGCTCTACTGGTCAGGTATGATCAGATAATAAGCAAACTGCTTCCGGACAGGACTTTTTTCTTCGAAAAGCATAATGGCGGCCATTTTAGCAGGCAATGGGTCACGCAGACATTCTATACCCTTTGGCAAAAGGCAAACTCAGCAACGGGCGTCGTTCCATATGCATTACGACACAATTATGCCATTGAAAACATCAATAGCTGGGCTGGGAATGACAGTTTTGGATTAAGCGAACACCTGCTTTACCTATCAAAGTCCATGGGACATAGAAATCTGTCCTCCACGCTTTACTATTATTCCATAGTCCCCAGACTCGCAGATATCCTCCTCGAAAAGACGGAAGTGGGATTCAACGAAATCGTCCGGGAGGTGACCTATGAGAAAGAATAAATCCGAAGCGGCCTTGTTCGCCCGATATATTTCGGAGTTTCTCTATGATTATGCTCCCTGTTTCCTGACGCATAGCGACCATACCCTTAAGTCTTACAGGGATACCATTAACCTTTACGTTGCTTTCCTTGAAAAAGAAGGCATTACGCCTGCATCTTTTGGCAGAAAAACATTTGAAAAACCACTCATTGAAAAATGGATCCAGTGGCTCCTTTCGGAACGCCATTCATGCCCGGATACATGCAACGTCCGCCTTGGATCTTTAAGAGTGTTTCTTGAATTCCTTGGCAGCAAAGACGTAAGCCTTCTTTATCTTTATCACGAAGCCAAAACCATCAAGCGTCAAAAATGCCAGAAGAAAAAAGTAAAAGGCCTGACCAGGGATGCTGTTTCCTCAATCCTGGATGAAATAGATATAACCTCCAAGATTGGGCGTAGGGATATGACACTGCTTTCTTTATTGTACGGGACAGCAGCTCGCATTGGTGAGGTACAAGCCCTGACAATGAAAGATTTGCATTTGAATTCTGCTAAACCATATATACTACTTCATGGTAAAGGCGGGAAAACCCGAACAGCGTATCTGTTGCCGCGCATGACCGCTAACCTCCATGGCTACATAGCTGAGTTTCATGGGGATCAAACAAACCCCGATAGTCACTTATTCTATACCCGCGTTGGAGGCGGAAAAGAAAACAAGTTGACAGAAGCGGCAATAGATAAACGAATAAAAAAATATGCAGCCCTTGCCCATGAGAAGAATCCAGATGTACCGCCGGATACGCATGCACATCAATTTCGTCATGCAAAAGCTTCTCACTGGCTTGAAGACGGTATAAATGTTGTTCAGATACGATATCTGTTGGGGCATGAAAACTTGGAAACAACGATGAAATATCTGGACATCACTCCATCTGAGAAAGCAGAGGCTTTAGCAACCCTTGAAAGGGAAAAGGCAAGTACGCAACCTAAAAAATGGAAAAACAGTGATGGAAGTTTATCTGCATTTTTAAGATTGCCACAATAACTAAACGGAAACAGCAGGAGAGACAATAGGAAATCCAAACTTTCCGATAGGAAGAATCAGTAACTCACAAGCTTCTTCTCAGAAGTTTGGATTTCCTGAAAGAAAGGATTTCATAAAGCCTGAGCCCATCTCCTGTCGGAGCGCAGGAGGTATATGAGATGAGTGCTATAGGCGTAATGGCGATGCCGGCAGATTTCCGGTATCGGGAGGTTTTCCTCAAGGGAAAGCCAAGACACGATCAGTATGATCCCTTCAGGGCCCGTCATCCGAGGATGAACCGGGGCCATAGGGCAAAAATCTTTGCCCCGTTTGATGCCCTGAAAGGCTTCAACGAAGCAGTTGCTGCCAAGGACGTCCTGTATGAGGACAGGGTCGAACTCAACCCGGAG
>DCUA01000005.1:0-7681 GCA_002329675.1 Firmicutes bacterium UBA1426
TGCTGTGGACGGAAATGTGCTTCGCGTGGTGGCGAGGCTGACAGCGGATAAAGATGACATAGGTTCTCCCGCTACGAAGAAGAAGGTGGAGAAGCTTCTTGGAAACATAATCCCTGAAGAGAGACCGGGCGATTTTAATCAGGCTCTCATGGAGCTTGGTGCTATGATTTGCATTCCAAATGGTGGACCTAAATGCGATCAATGTCCCTTATCAGACTCCTGTGAAGCCCATTCATCGGGAATTGAAGCTGATCTACCGGTGAAAGCGCCGAAGAAAGCCCGCAAGGTGGAAAAAAGGACAATATTGATTCTGCGGAATAATGACCGGATACTGCTGCACAAGAGGGAGGACAAAGGCCTATTAGCCGGTTTGTGGGAACTCCCCGGACTTGATGGAGAGCCGGGACTTGAAGAAATCAAGTCCATAATTGAGCGAAAAGGCCTGTTTGTGAAGGACATTCAGGCGCTACCGGAAGTAAAACACATCTTTAGCCATATCGAATGGCATATGACAGGTTTTATTGCAGATGTGGAGATATCAGGGCCCGAGGAAAAACCCCGGTGGGTATGGGCAGACCGACAGGATCTGAAAACCAGATACGCTTTGCCCTCAGCATTCCGATATTACATGGAATTCCTGACGGATGCAGGTATATAGAAGCAGAAAGGATCACAGATGGTAAAGTTAGGAAACGATTGGGACGAGTTGCTCGCAGGTGAATTTGAAAAGGATTATTACATAGAGCTGCGCCGTTTTCTCATCTCTGAATATCGGTCCCGGGTTATCTATCCGTCTATGTATGACATATTCAATGCCTTGAAATACACGCCTTACAACAAGGTAAAGGCGGTGATTCTGGGTCAGGACCCCTACCACGGGCCGGGCCAGGCCCATGGGCTATGCTTTTCCGTAACGAAAGGCGTTCCAAAACCCCCTTCCCTGGAGAATATTTTCAAGGAACTCAATTCCGATCTGGGGATCACACCTCCCTCCCACGGTTACCTGAAGGACTGGGCGGACCAGGGTGTAATGCTGCTGAATACGGTTCTTACCGTACGTGAGGGCCAGGCTAACTCCCATAAAGGAAAAGGCTGGGAAGTTTTTACCGATAAGGTGATAGAAATATTGAATAAACGGGAACAACCTATGGTATTCTTGTTATGGGGGGCGAATGCCAAAGCGAAAGCGCCCTTCATAACCAACACGAATCATTTAGTGCTGACGGCGGCACATCCCAGTCCACTGTCTGCATATAACGGTTTCTTCGGTTGCCGTCACTTTTCGAAAGCAAACGAGTTTTTAGGCCGGTACGGAGAACCCATCGACTGGGAGATCAAATAATACTGCAAGCAGGAGGGGAAAAATTATGGAAATTATCATTGTCGTCATAGTGATCGCATTTGCTGCACTCTATGTGATCGGAGGGTACAACAGTCTTGTCAAGCTCAGGAACCTTGTGGAAGAAGCTTTCGCAACAATGGATGTGTATCTTAAAAAGAGATATGACCTGATCCCGAACCTTGTGGAAACGGTGAAGGGCTATGCCGCTCATGAAGCAAGTACTTTGGAGAAAGTCGTACAGGCCAGAAACATGGCTGCTTCGGCGGGCACTGTGGAAGATCGGATCCAGGGCGAGAATATGCTCACCGGCGCTTTGAAAAGCCTTTTTGCCCTGGCAGAAGCCTATCCTGACCTGAAAGCCAACACCAACTTTATGGATCTGCAGGTCCAGCTCCAAAAGGTGGAAGAGGATATTGCGAACTCCAGAAAGTATTACAATGCAACGGTTAGAGAGTATAACACCAAGACTGAAGTCTTCCCCTATAACATCATTGCCGGTATCTTCAATTTCACCCGGAAGGCTCTCTTTGAAGTGACCGAGGAAGCTGAGAGACAGAGAGTCGAGGTTAAGTTTTAGGGCTTTGCAAGAGCGGTAGGAGGAGAATCATGAAGGGATTCCCGAAAGCGATACTCTTCATTATAGTATTGCTCTGTGCTTCCACGTGTTTTGTAAGCGCTGCAAGCTTTGAAACAGATCGCTTCGACGTGACAGTGGAGGTTTATGGGGACAATTCCTGGAGAGTAACAGAAACCATCTCTATGAATTTTATTGAAAACAGCCACGGTATCTACCGCTATATCCCTTATAAAGGCTATATGTACTATGANNGGAAGTTCCGGGTTACCACTACGAAAAATTTTATGAGAATAACAGTCTCGTGCTTCAGATCGGGGATGCGGATACCTATGTATATGGACCTCTGACCTATCAGATCTCTTATTTGGTTACTGCTCACGAGGATGGGATCGAAAGCTTTGATCAGTTCTACTGGAACCTGCTCCCGGCGGATTGGAATACCTCTATCCAGGCAGGAAGCTTCACGATCATCATGCCCGGCGCATTTATGAGCGACAATATGGAGTTTATTTCGGGTGCTTATGGCAGCACAGACACGGAACTGGTAAGCTGGTCTATCGAAAACGATGTGGTCATGGGCAATACTTTGGTCCATGTGATCACGGGTGAGATCACCCGTCCCCTTCAGCCAGGCGAGGGTGTCACCCTTCGGATATTGCTTGCGGAAGGCTACTTCAGCGGTGAGAAGACCAATGACTGGATGCTTTTGTGGATGCTGATCCTGATGATAGCGGCTCCTGTGATCAGCACGACCCTCTTCATTCTCTTCGGCCGGGATCCTAAAGTGGTAAGGACGGTGGAGTTCTATCCCCCGGAGGGTACCAATTCCGCGGAGGTGGGCTATATCATTGACGGCTATGTGGATAGCAAGGATATGGTAGCCCTGGTTCTGGATTTTGCCAATAGGGGTTACCTCAGCATAACTGATAAGGATGGGAGTTTTATCCTGCAAAAGAATCGTGAGCTTCCCCCTTCCGCAAAGAACTATGAACGTACCATTTTTAACGGGATTTTCGGAAATGCAGAGGAAGTATCGGTGGAGGATCTCTCAGGCGTCTTCTACCCGGAGCTGGTGAAAGCGCAGAAGCAGCTGCTCACTTCCTTCCACAAACCAAAGCATAACCGGATCTTCACGAAAAACTCCACTGCATCGAGGTTTCTCGCCGGCATGCTTATGATCGTTCCATTGCTGGCAATCAATTTCATCGGTACGAGTTACGCCTATCGACCAATTGAATACGGCTTAATATTGCTTATCGCCGTTATTGGTGCATTAACCTGCTTTCTCTGGCTCATCATTTCGTACGACCGCAGGCACAGTCTTTCCACCGCAAAGAAGATCGGGGGCAGGATAATACCCGGGATCATCCTAGTCATCTGCCTGGCTGCAGAGGTTGTATACGGCATCATTATAGAGCTGCCTTTCTATGGTGTTGCTGCAGTTGCAGCTTCTTTGATCTGTTGGTTTTTCACCACGCGAATGAGGCAGAGAACAAAAAAAGGAGCAGCTTTGCTGGGCAAGATCCTCGGCCTCAAGGAATTCATCCGTACAGCGGAGCTTTCCCGGATCAAACTGCTGGTTGAAGAAAATCCGTCATATTTTTATAATACACTTCCTTACGCCTATGTGTTCGGGCTTACCGATGTCTGGGCGAAGAAGTTTGAATCTCTGGCACTACCTCCACCCAACTGGTACCATAGCAATTATGGTTCCGGATTCAATCACATCCTGTTCATGAGTGCTTTCACCAATTATTCGAAAGCTCTTAACAGCAGTATCTCCGTACCTCCAACCTCCGGAAAAGGTGGTTTCGGCAGCGGAGGGTTTTCCGGAGGAGGAGGCTTTTCCGGCGGTGGAATGGGCGGAGGCGGAGGCGGAGGCTGGTAACTCCCCGGTTATTGCGGTTCAACAAAGGGAATTCCAAAAAACTGCGTCAGAGAGAGCACCAGAGCCCGGGCAATGGGCTGGATGTTGTTTATGATCCAGGTAGCATCCTCCCAGTTGTCGTGGTACGCCACTTCAACCAGGTTGGATGGGGCTACTGTTCGTCGGAGCTCCGCTAAAGTTGTGGACGGAACGGTGATCACCAGATCCGGGTCCGGGTAAATAGCTCTGAAATTCTCCGCAATGATGTCGGCCATCCGTCTTCCTTCGGCACTGGTAGTGTAGTAATAGACATTAGGACCGCGGAAGGCGCCGGGCATACTGGCAGGAGAAGCGTTTGAGTGGAGTGCCAGGTGGAAATCGTAACCTCCTGCATTGGAGGCTGCAATCGCCTGGCTCAATGTTTCGTTGGGATTGTTGCGGCCAAAGCTGATGTTAGATGCCTGAAGATAGGGTATCATGGCATCTGCGATCTGATTCATCCAATATTCTTCATTTTCACCGGTAATAAAAGGATTGAATTCCTGCACCGAGGGACTTATAAAAACTCTGGGCCAATTGCCTTGTGTGGCTCTTGCCATTTGATAATACATAATAGTATCCTCCGAATCTATGTTAATTCCATACATTGTATGCAGCGCCGCACAGCGGCGTTCCCTGTTTTTCTTGTCACATTGCATCAGCTGTGGTAAACTAAAAAAGTTTTCTAAACTAATGGGAAGAAGGAATTAAATTGAAACAAAGCATTATCAACATAGCTGTCATTGCCCATGTAGATGCGGGCAAATCCACATTAGTGGATGCTTTTCTGGCGCAAAGCGGTATTTTCCGCGACAACGAGGAAGTAGTGGAATGCGTTATGGACAGCGATGACATCGAAAGGGAGAGGGGCATAACCATTTATTCGAAAAATTGCTCTATCTTTCATAACGGTGTGAAAATAAATATAGTAGACACTCCGGGTCACGCGGATTTTTCGTCGGAAGTTGAACGGATCATCAAGACCGTGGATTCTGTCATCCTGTTGGTGGACTCCAGCGAAGGCCCTATGCCCCAAACCAGATTTGTATTGCAGAAGGCACTGGAGATGGGATTAAAACCCATTCTATTCATCAATAAGATAGATAAAAAAGACCAGCGTGCAAAAGATGTAGTGGATCTGACCTATGAACTCTTCATGGATCTGAACGCCACTGATGAGCAACTTGACTTTCCTATACTTTATGGAATCGCGAAAAAGGGCATTGCCCAGGAAGAACTGGAAGAGGAGAGCAAGGACATTAGCCCTCTCTTTGATAAGATCATTTCATACGTACCCGCCTATCCGGACTACGACGATGAGCCGCTGCAGATGCAGGTCTCCAGTTTGGCTTACGATGATTATATCGGTCGTCTGGGCATCGGCAGAGTGTATAAGGGGAAAATACGAAGCGGTCAGATTGTTTCTATCTGTAAGGCNNTTGAAGCGTACACCGGTAGAGGAGGCTACAAGCGGAGACATCGTCGTCGTCTCCGGAATCGATGACATCTCAATCGGAGAAACCATTTGCCAGGAAAAAAATCCCCTTCCCATGGAGATGATCAAAATCGAGGAACCCACTCTCTCTATGAACTTCATGGTCAACAAATCTCCCTTTGCAGGAAAATCCGGCAAGTACGTGACCTCCCGTCATCTGAAAGCCAGACTGGAGCGGGAACTGGAAGTCAATGTAGGACTTCTCGTCGAACCCCTTGAAACCACCGACGGTTTTAAGGTCTCGGGAAGGGGAGAGCTTCACCTGTCTATTTTACTGGAGAATATGAGGCGGGAAGGATACGAGATCGCTGTTTCCAAGCCCGAGGTCATTATGAAGCGCAAAGAGGGCAGGCTGCAGGAGCCCATTGAAAGAGTGGTCATAACCCTGCCCGATGAGTACTCCGGCGTCGTGATCTCAAAGTTAAACATACGGAAGGGTATCATGCAGTCCATGTCCGGAAGTGATGGTTACTCCAGGCTGGAATATCTTGTTCCCACCAGGGGACTCCTGGGTTATCGGACGGAATTCATAAACGACACAAGAGGGGAAGGGACTCTGGTCCGAAGGTTTGACAGCTTCCAGGACCATAAGGGGGATATCCCTCAAAGGACAAACGGTGCGATCATCTCTATTGAAGATGGGGTGTCTACACCTTATGCACTCTTTAATATCGGTGAAAGAGCCACTATGTTCATCCATCCGGGAACTAAGGTCTATGAAGGCATGATCATCGGTATGAACAGCAGAAATGAGGACATGAACGTCAATCCATGCAAAGCGAAGAAAGCCACCAATATGAGAGCGGCAGGAAACGACGATGCCATACGCCTTTCCCCGCCAAAGATATTCACCCTGGAGGAGGCTCTGGAGTTTATCAACGACGACGAGCTGGTGGAAGTGGTTCCCGATGATATCCGCTTACGAAAAAAGCTCCTTAAGGAATTGGAACGCCGCAGGAGCGGCAGGTAAACCCTGTTTCTGTATTATTGAATAGCTGCCCGTCCCTCTGGCAAAACTAGCCATAGCGTATCACATACTGCAGGAGGTTTGCCATGGGCGGTGAAAAAGGGACGAAGCAAAAGCAAAAGATTAAATTCGTAGAGGAAATAAGACAACTCCTTCCCCTGGAGGAGAGCTTTGACGTAACAGAGCGTAATATTACCATCGGAGGAAAGGACGCCTATCTGTATTTTGCGGTGGGCTTTGTCAAGGACCACCTGCTGCAACTCATGATAACGGATTTCCAGAACATTTCCCCTTCCGATATGAAGGATATGAACACCGCAGGTGATTTCATCAAGCGGAAGATCCCCTTTATTCAGTTAAACGAAGTCTACACGTCAAGGATGGCCGCGATCAACGTTCTCTCGGGAATGACAGCTCTCGTGGTGGAGGGCTTTAATACTATCATACTCATGGATCTTCGGAACTATCCTGCCCGCAGCATTGCGGAACCGGATAAGGAGAAATCTTTGCGCGGTGCAAGAGACGGTTTTGTGGAGACACTTGTGTCCAACACGGCTTTGATCCGCAGGCGTATACGGGATTCCAATCTGGTCTTCCATATGATGAGCGTTGGCCAGTCTTCAAGGACGGACGTTTGTCTGGGTTATATGAAGGGACTGGCAAAGGAAGGCGTGGTCAAAGAGATCATCGGAAAGATCAAGGGTATTAAAATCGATACGCTGACAGTGGGAGATCAAAGCCTGGTAGAGGCTCTGGATAAGAAGCATTGGCTCAACCCCTTCCCTAAAATCCGTTACACAGAGCGGCCGGATGTAGTAGCTGCACATCTCACGGAAGGAAGTTTCGTCATATTGGTTGACAATAGCCCTACGGCAATCATCCTTCCTACAAGCTTTTTTGATTTCCTGCAGGATGCAGATGATTTTTATTTTCCTGTGATTACCGGAACTTATTTAAGAATGGTACGAAATATAACCATGCTCGTATCTGTCTTCGTCACTCCTATCTACCTGTTGGTGGACAGAGGGATTGTAGCTTTCCCTGAACAGTGGGGGTTTTTAATGCCTCAGGAATCCTATCCCATACCACTGTTCTGGCAGTTCCTCATATTAGAGATCGCTGTAGACGGCTTAAAGCTGGCATCTCTTAATACGCCCAGCTCCCTGGGCATGTCTCTTTCCGTTATCGGAGCCCTGCTATTAGGAGAGCTTTCCATAACTGCAGGCTGGTTTATTCCGCAGACTATTTTACTCATGGCTGTAATTGCACTTGCAGCCTTTTCTCAGCCGAATATAGAGCTCTCTTATGCCTTTAAATTTATGAGGGTCCTGCTCCTCATAGGTGTAGCACTGCTCGGTCTGTGGGGTTTTTTGGGGGTATTGGTCATTGAGATC
>DCUA01000005.1:7856-8835 GCA_002329675.1 Firmicutes bacterium UBA1426
CCGACTCCTATCAGGTAACCCAGCCTGGACAGTACAGAGCCGCTGGTCCCCACGCTCAGGGATACCAAACACTCTTTGCCGATCTGGGTCCTAAGGAAACCGTTCATATACTGAAGGCTATCGTAGCTAAGTATTTCTTCGTATTCCGGTGGTAATAATGGATTGCTGGGCACGAGAAAATGAGGTGGCTCAGGGATCACTGTGGGGACACCGGTGCTGACAAGAGGTGTTTCAGGACCTTCAAAGCGAACAGGACGAACCAGAGGCGGTTGGGTTCCTGCAGGAGGAGTTTCCTGATTTGTAATGGGAACCGGTGTGGCTGGACGAACAGGCGCCGGAAAAATAGGCGGAGCAGGAGGTACGGCAGGGGTCGGTTGAGTTGGTTCCGTCAGAGCACCTGGGGATGTACCAAAAGGCTGTGTGACTCCGGGCAGAGGACCAAAACCACCTGGTTCAGGCACAGGAGGGGTAGGGAAATCAGGCATCGGAACATCATTCTGAACTGGCCTGGTGGTAGCATTAATACTCCTATTGGCACTGGTGGATGTGTATCCGAAGGGAGGTTGAGAAACACCCGGGTTATAGGGATAATGCATAGTAATACCTTCTTTCATTAAGTATTCGGATAATAGACTGTGGGGATGTAAAAACAATGATCGCCGATCCGGTTATGGATAACGCCATAATTAGGCATGGGGAAAAAAGGGGCGCAGGTCACGGCAAAGGGATTGTAAAAATAGAGTGAGTGATCTACTCCTGTCAGCCGATTTCCTGCTATGGCCCAATCCGCAATTTCGTAATGGATATCTGTCGGCCGCATGTTGTATATGTTCTGAGGATTGGGAATGCCTCTTAACGTAGTCACTGCACAGTTGAATTGCCCCGGTTGCATGATGATGTTCTGTATCTGGGTGCCGGGGCCGGTCTGATTCACTCGTCCGAACTCTCCGAAGTCAATCGTCGCCCGGTTCATTACTAC
>DCUA01000060.1 GCA_002329675.1 Firmicutes bacterium UBA1426
TGGAACGGCTACCCTTTATCACCTGTTATGAAGTGACCTTTGTCAAGAGTAAATCGCAAAAATCACCACAAACTTTTCCTTTCATTAAATTTTAACACTGGGTACAGGGGTAGAACCTCAGACTAACAGTCCCCGGCCTTGGCCACTCTGTTATACGTGGATTGGTTACCAACAGGTCAATGGTCCGCCGTGAATCTTGCCGTCTCCTAGCGTGAATCAAAATATATAAATATAATGTCAACAGAGGTGAGTCGCAAATAATTCGGACCTTAGAGTGCTCCAAGGCTCTACCTCTGCATCCAGTGTTAATTAGTTTTGTTTCCAGATGAAATCTGATATCATCAGTTTCATCTGCTTAATTACCCTTTATGATATTCAGATGATTTTGTCATAAGCCTTGCCGCAAAGCGGTGCCATAGCAATCTAGGATTGCATTGCAGCCTTGACGGAAGCAGATGAATATCATATTTATCCTATATTCCCTGTAGCCATCCCCCACATAAAACATGCTAATTCCCTTGCTATGGCTGTAGTAGCTACATTTCTATTTACACCTTTATTTAATGTCATCTTATAGAATCGCCTACGTAGTCTTTCATTTGCCTTATCTGCATAGGCTATGACCTCTGCCGAACATCCTTGTTGCCTTTGCTTTAATGCTATTGATTTATGCCCTATATTTCCTCGTGTATAACTTTGTGCTGCTTCAACCATTAGTCGCCTTAAATGACTATTACCTGCTTTTGTTATACTAAACCGATTCACTTTATCTCCACTTGAATCTTCACTTGGAACCAATCCTAAAAACCCGGAAAATTTTGGTGCTTTTTCAAATCTATTAAAATCACCAATCTCTACAACCATAGACAGCGCAGTATGTGTTTTTACTCCTAAAAAGCATCCCATATTTTTGACTTTTTCTTTATACTTTTCTCCAGATGCAAGCTCCTCAATTCTATTGTCAAGTCTCTCTATCTTTCCTATCAAATAATCATATGTTACTAGATATTCAGAAAGTGTTTCCTTATCTAACCCTTTTAGTTCAAGAGATTTAAGCCATTTCATGTGAGCAATTGTCCAGTATGTCTTTCCACCTTCGAATTTTTTACCCTGACGAAGAACAAACGCAAGAATCTGTTGTTTGATTTTCTTAAGCATAAGTTTCTGATCATCTCTCATACGAATATATTCCTTCACAGAATTATCCTCGTTATCTGGCACATAAACCTCGCTATAGGTATGAAATGCAAGACATCTAGCAATATTTGCTGCATCTCTCTTATCTGTCTTTACGTGACTTGTATTAGTAATCGCCATTGTCGTCGGAGCAAGAATCTTGCAATCAACCGCATGGTCCTTTAATTGATGATAAAGTGAATATCCCAAGCATCCTGCTTCATAACCACAAACAATAGAAACATCCTCTCCATACACCTTTCTCATCGATTCCATATATTTAAGAATCAGCTTATAATCCGATGGTATTGTCTGTTTGTACCCAACTTTATCGGTATCATAACAATAACAACATAAAGTGTAACTTTCCTTATGGACATCCATCCCTACGTAAACTATACTATTCATATGTGACCTCCTATTGTATGCGGTAATCCCTGTTACCTATTATTCTTAACAAATAATATTTTACAGGTAAATCCACGAATCTACAATTGTGAGGTCACTTCATATTGTCTCCTCACAAAAAAGCCCAATGGAGAATACCCGCAGGCTTTTACCCCCCGTCTCTTCTTATGCTGAAGTGACCAAAAAGCTGCTTGCTCTCGCCATTCCCCTGTCCTTTACCCGCATCATCATCAATCTGCTGCAAAGTGTGGAGGCCGTCTTTATTCCCGAAAAACTACAGGCGTACGGCTATGATACCGCCACCGCTCTGAGTGTTTATGGAGTGCTGACAGGCATGGCTCTCCCCCTGATTTTTTTTCCCAATGCTCTCACCGGCTCCATGTCCCTGCTGCTGCTTCCCATCGTGTCCGAAGCGGATGCTGCCGGAAACAAGGAGGCAGTCAGAAGAACCTCTGTCAAAACGGTCTATTCCTGCCTTCTTTTAGGCGGCATCTGTACTCTGGGTTTCCTGCTCTTAGGAAGGCCGGTCGGCAGATATCTGTTTGACAGTGAACTGGCAGGGCAGTTTGTCTGCTCCTTAAGCTTTATCTGCCCTTTTTTATACCTGGGCACCACTTTATCGAGCATCCTGCACGGGTTGGGAAAGGCAGGCAGCGTCTTTTTCATAAATGTCAGTTCCCTGCTCATCCGCCTGGCCTTTGTTTTCCTCCTGCTTCCCAAATTTGGCATCAATGCCTACATAGCCGGTATGCTCCTTGCCCAGATCTATTCCGCAGTCTGCTACCTATTCGTACTTAAGAGCGTATCAGGCTCCTTACCGATTTAAACCTTGCGCATCGAAATAATTTATTATATAATGACAAACGAGTGTTGTAATATAATGTACCAAAACCACAGCACATAAGGAGAAGTATATCATGAGTTACGAATTCATAAAGAAGCTGCCCACACCGGCAGAGATCAAAGAACAGTTTCCCATGCCTGAAAAGCTGGCTAAAATTAAAGAAGAAAGAGATGCTGAAATCAAAGATGTATTTACCGGCAAGAGCAACAAATTTCTGGTCATCATCGGCCCCTGTTCCGCAGACAACGAAGATTCCGTCTGTGATTATGTGAACAGGCTGGCTAAGGTCAACGAAAAGGTAAAGGATAAGCTGATACTGATTCCCCGTATCTATACCAACAAGCCCCGCACCACCGGTGAAGGCTACAAAGGTATCGTATCTCAGCCTGACCCTGAGAAAAAACCCGACTTTCTGGCAGGACTGATTGCCATGAGAAAAATGCAGATCCGTGCTATCGAAGAGAGCGGTCTGACTGCAGCCGATGAAATGCTCTATCCGGAAAACTGGCGCTATGTGTCCGACATTCTTTCCTACGTGGCAATCGGTGCCCGCTCCGTTGAAGACCAACAGCATCGTCTTGCATGCAGCGGTTTCGATGTTCCCGCAGGCATGAAGAATCCTACCAGTGGTGATTTTTCCGTTATGCTCAATTCCGTTTATGCAGCACAGCATCCCCACTCCTTCATTTACAGGGGCTGGGAGGTAAAGACCACCGGCAACGAACTGGCGCACACCGTACTCCGCGGAGTACGGTGTGCGCCAGTNNACTGGCGCACACCGTACTCCGCGGTGCTACCAATAAGTATGGCCGCAACATTCCCAACTACCATTATGAAGACCTGAACACACTCTTAACGCTTTACAACGAGCGCGATTTGAAGAATCCTGCCTGCATCATCGACTCCAACCACTCCAACTCCAACAAGCAGTTCAAGCAGCAGATTCGTATCGTAAAAGAAGTTATGCACAGCAGAAAGCTGAATACCGATATCCACAGCCTGGTAAAGGGTGTCATGGTAGAAAGCTACATTGAAGAAGGCTGCCAGAAAATCGGCGAGGGTGTTTACGGCAAATCCATCACCGACCCC
>DCUA01000012.1:0-22270 GCA_002329675.1 Firmicutes bacterium UBA1426
GGCCACTACCCAGTTGAACTCTTCATAATAATAGGCCGTATCCCAGCCAGACGAGCTGACTGCGGGACCTTCCCTGCTCCAAAGCAGAGTGCTTTCACCATAGATTTTATTTCCGGAGCCGTCCAGTTCCCCGGTAAACTTCTTATAGCTGACGGAAAATTCATCAATGCCCTGGTTGTCGCTGGCATTGATCCGGAAGCCATAAGTGCCTTCCTTAAATCTGGCCAGGTAATCCGTCTGATAGAAATAAGCATAGGGCTTCTGGCTGTCAGCTGTAAGGGTAGCGGTTGCCTCCCCCTTTGAGCTTTCGTTGCCAAGCCGGTCTATCACCGTAACTCCGTATGTATATCCGGTGCCAAGAGAAATTCCCTGGTCCAGGATATCGGAATAGGTGGTGTAGCCTTTGCTGTAGGCGGCTATATAGGCGCCCCAGTCGGGGGAGCCTTCCTCCTTTCGGTAGATCCTGTAAGATACCGCATCGCTTTCCGAAGCTTCTGCCCAGCTTATGGATATGCTTCGGGTGGTGGCGGAGGCGGTTACCCCGGGCGCTGCCGGAGCCGTATTGTCCAGCCGGAAGCTGGCGCTTGCCTCTTCATCCTCAGAGGTGACCACTTTTATGATGTAGCTCCCATCGGGGATATCCGAAGGAAGTGTATAGTTCAAAGAGAAGCTGCCGCTCTGAAGATCCATTGGTGAAGCACCGGAAATCACCGTACTGCCAAAAGTGATGGTCACGGTGGTGCTTCCTGTATCTAAGTAGTTGCTGCCGCTGATGACCAAAGTCTGGCCGGCTTTTCCTTCTGTAGCAGGGCTTCCTCCGATCCGAAGTCGGAGCACGCTGCTTTGGGCTTCCGACTCAAAGGTAGCCGTAGCGCTCCTGCTTCCTCCCGAGACGGTCAGAGTATGAGTCCCGCCGGCCATTCTGGCTGGCAAAGTGTAGGTTACTTCCAGATCGCCGTTTTCATCGGTCGTGGTGCTGTCCCCGGTGACTGTAATCTTGACTCCGTCAAGATAGAAGGACATGGTTGTATCTTCCGTAAAACCGGAAATGGTGATCCGGATGTCCTCGTTGGCCTTGATGGTGTCACCGGAAACAGGGGCCACCGAAACAGCAGGGGTCAGGGACGCAATGGTCAGCGTGGCTGTGGCTGTCTTTCCGGAGCTTGCTCCGATGGCTCGCAGGGTGGTCTCTCCGGATGCCTGGTTTAGTGGGATATGGATCACGGCTTCGCCGGAGCCGTCGGCCAGTGTGGTCACTTCCGGCGACAGGACGATTTCCCTGCTCCCCAAGTAGAACCTTACGGCTTCCGAGGCGCCGAAGCCGAAGAACTCGGCCGTTACAGCCGATCCGGGTCTCACGTCTGCGGAGCTGACAAGGAGGTCTGGGGTGGCGGCGTTTACATGGAAGGATTCCGCGGCATAAAAGCTACTGGCAAGCCCTCTGGCGGTGACGGTATAGCTGCCAGGGCCGTAAAGGGAATCGGGGGTATAGGATGCGGCACCGCTGCCGTCGGCTGTTATGCCGAAAATGGTGGCGCCGTTGATTTTCAGTTCGATGCTCTCACCCGGCGCAAAACCGCTGAGGCTGATCTCCTGCGTTCCCTCATTGATGGATACCGAAGTGCCTGGAGCTGCCACAGTAAGGGTCAGCTGACCTTTTTCTCCGGAGGAAGTGATGAACAGAAGACTGTGGTTGCCGGAAGCTGTGTTATAGGGAAGGGTGTATGTAAAGTCTGTGTTGCCGCTGTTGTCATTGAAAGTGCCGGCATCGCCGATTGTTTTTCCGTCAAGATAGACCTTGCAGGTTGCGGCTGTATAGGCACCGGTTATTGTAACGCTCACCTGTTCTCCCGGCTTGAGAGATCCGGAGGTGGAGAGCCCTAGATCGGCTGTGACACCTTCCACCCAATAGGCGGCTGTGAGGCCGGAATTCTTCCCGGTGGCGCTGAACACAAGGTGGGCGGGGGCTTCCGCCGGAACATTATAGATTGCCGAAGCAGATCCGCTGCCGTCGGCATAGACTGCCGCGGTCTGGCTGTTATTTACATAGAACAGGATCTGCTCCCCCGATTTAAAACCTATCGCGTTGAGAGAAACCTGACTTCCCCCCGTATAGGTTTCGGCGATGGCTGTAAGAGACGGACTCAGGGCGACAGGTCGCATCACCTGGCAGGCGAAAGAAGCAGTCTTGCCGGAGGTCTGGCCTATTACGGTGATCAGAGCGCTGCCCTCCTGACTTAAGGAAAAACTCCGCTCCAGGGGCTGGCCGGCATATCCGTTGTACTGACCCTCATCAACACCGTTTACATAGAACCGGAAATACTCACTCTGCCCGATGCCGGTTACCGTAAAGGTAGCGGCAGAACCGGCGTAGACGGTCTCCGGCCCGGACAGGGTAAGCGCAGCCTCCGCCGCCTGGTAGATGACAGCGCTCTTCAGCTTGCTCTGGTAGCCTTCCGCTTCGAAGAGGATGGCACCGGTATCGCCGGTTGCCAAAGTGGTATTCACGGTGGCAGTGCCCTGGGCATTGGTGTTACTGCCTGTTAGATAACTTCCTTTTTTATAGAAGTAAACATATTCACCCGGAGCAAAACCGGTGGCGTTGAGGGTCACCTGCTGACCGGCAGCCCGGCCTTCGGGGCTGACACTGAGGTAAGGAGTCGCCGCCTCGACTTCGATTGTAGTCCAAGCAACATAGGTCCTGTAACCGCTGTCGGTCCATTCTTCGCTCTCCGCCCGAATTTCCACCGTGCCGGAAAGGTCATAGGGGATCCGGAAGCTGCCGCTGCCGGAGGCTACTGTTCCTTGTTCCGTATCGTTATAGATATAAATGTAATCGCCTTGCTTCACATTGTTGATGTAGACATCGATGTATCTTGTGTTCCTTGCCCTAACCCAGCCAAAGTCCTCCACGTTCACCGTGATGGTATCGCCAGCTTTCGCGGAAGTCGGCGTCGCTACGCCGGGAACATAGTCGCCGATGGTGTAAGTTTTGATAATCAAAGCACCGGAGCTCTGTCCCGCAGCCTTGAACCGGTGACCGCCGGTAAATCCACTTGGTATGGTGTAGGAAATGGAGCTGCTGCCCTCCGGATTCACCTCGCTGTATTGGAAGGGCCATGTCTCATCGTCTATGTACCAGTTCACTGTTTCTCCGGGCATGAATCCGGAAGCGGATAGAGTCAGCGCCTCACCGGGCCGGGAGGTATCCGGCAGGATGGTCAGGGATGGCTTAATGGGCAATGGTGCAGCGGAAACCACTAGTGAATATGGGCTTTCATTTCCCGCCTTGTCTATGGCTTTGACTCTGTAATCGTATAGGATTCCAATGTTGTCTTTAAGATTCTGCAGATAGAATTCATCATTAATGTAGTAGGTATATTCAAATACTTCCGAACTGTTTTTCTTATATTGGACCTCGTAGGTATCAATATCCGTATCGGATGAGCTGTAATCCAGTCTGACCGATCCCGGCTTAGCTATGGCAGTTAATACCGGCGTTGCAGGAGGAGTGTTATCTAAGGTGAATTCTTCCGCCCCTATTGTAATATTGCCGTAGAAATCTATGACGGTAATACTAAGGTCATAGAGACCATCCTCAAGCTCCGTTAGCAGTTCCAGTGTAAAATCCAGCGGCAAACCCGATGTCCCGGCACCTGTGGCTGTTCCTGCAGTCTGCCATGTATTCCCGCCTTTTGGCGATACTTCGGCTTTTATTTCTTTTATTCCGGCGTTATCTGTGGCGTAGGTACCAAATATTCCCGAAGAATTGGTTATGCCGTCACCAGGTATGGAGATATAGCTGATTGCAGGGCCCGTCGCATCTGGGGTTGCCGCTGCGGAAACAGTATTGGTAAACCCGCTGCTCCGCCCTGTCCCTGAGTCGTTGGTATCCGATTTTACTTTATAGTAATAGGTTGTGCCTGAGGGGTTCCGCATCACGTCCTGATACACAGTGGCACCGTAGTCAGGCCAGCCCGGGGATATGTAGTCCAAAATATCCATATCTTCCCCAGTGACCCCGCGGTAAATAATATAATAAACATCACTCATGTTAAAATATGCAGAGGCATCCCATGAGAGTTCTACAAGGCCGGCCTTTGGCGTAGCCACAAGGTTCGCCGGATCCGTGGGCGATCCCATGTTAAGTACAATGGATACCTCTTTTGAGTTGCTGTTTCCCGCTACATCGGAAACGGTGGCCTTGAGGGTGGCATTTCCTGAGTAAGGGGTGACGGTCCTGTTCCACTGGATGAAGGTTCCGTATGGAGCGTCATAATTAATGGCACTTCCGGTTGCCGTTCCGATTTCTGTCCAATCGTCCGTCCCATCCATTTTTAGCTCATATTTTACCGATACGATGGGATAACCATCATAATAAGAATTATCCGGGACCGTAAGGCGGATATTATAACTGTCAGCGCTGTATGCTGTTCCTCCTGTAAAGGCCTGAGTATAATACGTAGATCCGTATACAATTGAAGAAATATCGAGTCCCCCCGGAACCACATAGTAGCTAAAGGTCTTCACCTCGCTTGCTGCAGCATTGGCCGTACCGGCATCCGTGACGGATATGGCCCACACGGTGATAAGCTGCCAGGAATCCGTTGTAGTCAGGGATACAGGTGTTCCGGAGATGAATTCTGCCGTGCTTCCGCCTGCTTCCATGGCAGGATTTGTGCCGTCAGTGGTATAGAATATCCGTGCACCTGCTTCTTCTGTGGTGAAACTGAGCAGACCTTCTTTTATATACGCCACATCATAATTTCCGGCCACGGGGATACTGGGAATCGGGGGTTTGATGCCCTGGTTGATCTGCAAAGAAAACCTTTCATCCTGATATGCCCTGGAGCTTACCCGGAGACGATATGTTCCGGCATTGGTAAAGTTGTATTTCATCTCGTCAGGGTCGCTAATGGATTCACTGCTCGAGTTGATAAAGCTGTAAAGCTGTGTCCCATCTGCGTCATAAAGAATAGCAGGATAATGGCTTCCATTATACCAATCATAATAATATACAAACCCGTGTTCGGCGTTTACTGGAGTCACATCGAATATGTAAGTACCTGTGCTGCTGATGGTAAATGTGAACCATTCCGGATAGGTCCCGTAGGACATGCCCTGAACCGTTTCACCGATATTGATCGTTCTAGGCTCCGTTATATTGAAGAATTGATTTAACTCCGTCGATGTATCGCTGCCGATTACGGCGATGGCCCTTATGTGGGTGTTTCCATTGATGGGAATCGGTCCTGTGTAAAGGGTGCTTGCGGCGGTAGGGGTAGTGCTGTCCAGTGTGTAATAAATTGTTGCCCCGGGGGAGGCGAGTACCGCATCAAATGCATCCCCAATGCTGCCGGGGTTGCCCCCTTCTCCCGGAACATTTGAGACAGAAGGAGCGCCAACGCCCTTTGTATAGCTCTTCCGGTTTGCGCTGCCATAAACGCCGTTGGTGTTTTTTATGATTGCGCAAATCGCAAGACCTTCGTTGCCCACTACGATATTGGGATTCTCCGCATAGGATTTGCGGGTAGCGCTGTTATAGGGATGAGTGCCGTCGGTGGTATAGTATATGGTATCCCCTTCCCCGGCTCCTGTTATCGTAATGAGAGTTCCTTCCGGCTGAATTTCGGCTTCGGGGCTGAATCCCGGGTAATTGACTCCGTAAAATGAATAAAAGTTGAAAGCCGGTGCACTTAAAATGCCATCTTTAACCGCATAAGCAAGGATGGAGGTATCCACATCCAATAAAAACGGCTCCGTATAAGTGTATTTTGTATCATCTATAAGTGCATAGTGGTAATAGATCTGTCCGCCGTCGGGTGATGTTATGGTTATTTCTCCGGGGGTGTCGGCATCTTCTGCCAACGTGTCCGGAGAGAGTGCCGGTTCATCGGGGGTGTTGCTGTATATTTTAATGATGAAGTTGCTGGTTCCAGTGGTCCAGCATTCTACATTCAAGTAATGGGTGCCCGATGTCTGAGCTTCATAGATGTCTTGAGGGAGCCCTTCAATCTCCAGCCCGCCGGAGAAAGGACCTCCCCCCCAGCCAATTTCCCCGGCACCGTAAGCGTCGGAAAATTGACCTTTAAACATTGGATCTTCATCGCCGGATACTTGGTATACGACTGCGCTGTACCGCTTACCGGCTTCTGCTTCAAAAGAGAATACCTTAACGTCATAGTCGTCCTCTGTAACCGTCAGGGAAAAGCCACCGGTTGTTCCCGGGGTCGTTGACGGTGTAATAGCGCCGTCGGTAGTTACCTGGGGAGGGGTTGAAGCCTCTTTTACCGAAAACGTCACGCTTCCTTCAGAACCGTTGTTTTCAAGCCGAAGGGCGTAGGTTCCACCTTGGGCAAAAGAATAGTAGAGTGCACCTTCATTGTCGGTCTTGAGATAAGAAAAGCTTGCTGCTGAAAGGGTTCCGAATACAAGGGATAAATTTACACCGGGCGATGGGGCGTACTCAACCGTATACATCTTGCTGGTGTCTGAGATTTCAAAAGTGAAATACTGGCTTGCGTATTGGCTGAAGCTTTCTATTATGTACTGGGTGCCGAGATCAATCTCGCCGGGTTCCCAAAAGGTCCCGGATATGGGCGTGGGCCCAGGCGCTTCGCCTCCCGTTGCCACCATAAACCCCACAGAACCACCGGCGCCGGTGTTGGAGGCCTTCAGAAAGAAGGTTCCTGCCGTTTCGAAATTGTATATGATACCGGCCGTGGTGGGGGTAGGCTCAGGGTCTACGGGGGTATAGGTATCCCCGGACACGGTGCCCAGCCCCAGGGTGATGGCCGGACCGCTGGCCATATAGCCCATGGTGTAGGCGCCGGGGGTGGTGATCGTAAAGGTGAAGTATTGGTCGGAGGGCGTTTCGACAGTGCCTTCGGGGAAGGTTTGCACATTGAAAGGAACGCCGATGGTGAGGGTGCCGGGAGAGGATATGGTGTAGTCGGGAGGCGTGGAGCCTCCGCCGCTGGAGACAGCCAGCATCACCATGCCGGCGGCGGCGCTGTTNNGCTGTTGGTCACTTCCAGGAAGTAGGTCCCCGCCTCTGCAAAGGTATGGGAAATACCGCCCGAGCTGGTGGCGTCGGGGGTAATCTCGGAAAAGGTCTCACCGGATGCGGTGCCCAGTTTTACACCCAAGACCGGGCCGGGCATAACCACTTGATATACAATCGTATAAGCGCCGGGGGTGGCAACGGCAAAGCTGAAGTAATGAGTCGAAGCCGCCGGGAAAGAAACTACCGTAGCCTCTCCATCGACAATGATGTTTCCGGGAGATGTGATAGGATAGTTTGCTGTAGGCGGCGGACCTCCGCCCCCACCTGGGGGAGGAGGAAGTTCGCTGGAAGTGATGAGCATATCGTCTTCCGGCATTTCTGTTGAAGCGGCAGCTTCCAAATCGAATAAATCGATATCCACCTGGGATGTTTGCAAACCAGGATCCGGATTTTCCGTATCAGAAAGTGGCGGCTCAGTATCCCCACCTGTAGGGGATTCAAAAAGACTGTCCAGCGGATTGCTCTCCCCGTCCCCCAAGGCAGGGGGAATCAACGGATAATAGTTGCTGTATGGTTCGTCGCCTTCCGGATATGCTCCCTGGTCGATTGCGAAGACCGGTCCGGCCTGCACCACCGTTGTAAATATCATTGCCAAAGTTAGAAGATATGCCAATATCCTATTCGCTCTCTTTTTCATTTTTGACACCCCTGTCTGTTCTCTATATAGTAAATAATTCTATGCTCGCTGTTTCATATACCAACACCAAATAAGCGAACGGTTCCTTCGCTTAAGAAAATTATAGAGTACATTGGAAAAAAGAAATCACCCGATTTGGGTGATTCCGGAATATATTTTACACTTATAGGTCAATTATCAAATAAAGCAATTGCTCTCGATAGATTCCTACAAAATTAGATCCTCATCGGTGACAGTACCCTTTGCTACAATGTTTGTGGACCCGGTCAGATACAGGTGGTACAGGCCGTCCTCCCCATGCAGAACGTCAACGATCAACTCACCGCCGGCCATCTCCCCTTTCACACTTTTACCGCTGCACTTGCCCTTCATCGTTAAGGCCAGAACGGTGGAAGCGGTGCCCGTACCGCAGGCGTAGGTGAAGTCCTCCACCCCCCTCTCGTAGGTCTTGATGAGGACCCGGTCCTCTCCCAGAATCTCATAAAAATTTGCATTGGCCCCTTTGGGAAAATCCTTATAATATCGTACTTCCTTCCCCAGCTTAAATAGATCCTCATGAGACCTTTCTCGGAGGCCGGGGAGGAGCACTACTGCATGGGGGACTCCGGGATTGCCCAGCTCCACATAGTCACAAGGATAGACCTTTCCTCCTACATCAACGGTTTTATCCAGCTGAATCTCTGTGGGCTCATTGAGGCGAATCTTGTAGATCCGCTCTTCCATGCGCTCTCCGGTGATGATACCGGCGGCGGTCTCTACGGTTTGTCTGGTTCCTGCCAGACCTCTTTCATAGCCATAGCGACAGACGCAGCGAGCCCCGTTTCCGCACATTTCTGCCGGACTGCCATCCCCATTGAAAAAATGCATCCGGAAATCCGCCTTCCCCGCCGGGGCGTCCACAACGATTAAGCCGTCTGCTCCGATTGACATATGCCTGTTGCACAGGGTCGCGGCGATTTCAGAAAACCGTTCCCGAGGCAAGCACGCCACCATGTTGTCTATTATGATAAAATCATTTCCCGTTCCGTTCATTTTCCAGAATTCCATGCTTATGCCTTTCCCTGTCCCCCATCCGCCATTTTCTCTCCCGCGATTTTCGGGCAGGCGAACTTGTGGACAGAATTGAATTGCCTCAGCTGCAGCTCCTTGCCGTACATTATAACACTTTTGTTCTTGTTTGATTACTGTGAAAGAGGGGAAAATGCGGCTCCTTTTACCCATGAGAAAGGGTTAATGTCAATAGAGGACGAATACTAAAACCTAACCATTCGCTCCGATCTGTTCGTAAACCGTTTAAGCTGGTTTGTCTTAAAAGGGTTTATATTTAAGCCCAGGTAAGGGATGAAAGGTAACAACTTTCCGCTTATTTTTCCATTGTTGTTGCCTTTGGAGCTTTTCTCTGAATTCTTACCTAGTTCAAAGATGTAATGTAGGTAAGGTTCCGCCTTTTCTCCCGACTCTTACTTATTGCAAAGATAAAAAGTAGGTAAGGCTTTGCCTTACCATTGTTTTTTGATGGATGGGAATTATACCCGGTTATTGTTTGTCTACAGTTTTTAGGGGCAGCCAGACTCGGGTGCCGGTGCCCAGAAAGGGCAGTTCCACAAAAGCCATCTTCTTGTGGCGGCAGACAGGAGATGGCATAGTCTACTGAAGCTTGTTGATTTGCCGGAGGGGTGCCATGTATGGCGGAGCCGATTCATTGTGAATGCTGGCAACGATTCCGGTTTCATAATAGAGCTTTTTCCGGAAGTCTTCCACTTGCTTCTCTGTCATGGTTTTCTTCAGAATCCGGACAGACCTTTTTTTACATCCCGTTCCGTAGGTGATGATGGCGGCCTCCTCATCGAGCGAAAGGCTGCTCAGCTTCCGTTCTCTAACATCAAAAGGAATCACCATGTCTCCCAGCAAAATGCCAAAACCGGAAAAATAGAAATCAATGCCGCCTTCCCCCTGATCTGCAATCTTTGCGGCAGGTATGTGAAGCAGCTGGTTTTCGAGAATAAGTTTGGCAGACCGGATCAGCAAATACTGGCGAATCAATAGAAATAGCAATAAAGTTAACAGTAGGGCATTCAGGCACACTGCCAGGAAAAGAAGGCTCCTCATCTGGTGTATGCTGCTTTGAATCAGCAAAAGCATAGAAAACAAAAGAAGGCAACATAAAGCACACAACAAATTGAAAGTATAGGCGATCTTCTTCACCGGCACCACCTGATTTCCTATCCTGAGGAAGGGTAAAAGCAAGAATCAAGATAGATTATAAGTGGTTTTTTTTAATTTACATCACTATAAATGGGTGATTTTGGAGGGTTTGATTGGTTTTTGTTATTCTTTCACCTGTTGTCCCCTCACCATTCTCATAAATTCGGTCTTGCTCTGCACCCGAAGCTTGGAGTAAATGTTCTTGATATGGGTCTTTACGGTGTTTTCGCTGATATTCAGCTCTTGGGCAATCATCTTATAAGTGGCTCCGTCAAGGAGCAGTATGGCGATTTCAATCTCTCTTCCGGTGAGTTCACAGCGACTCAGAAAGGCGACTGGGCTCCCGCTTTCCCGGGACGTTTCCGCGGTGATGGACCCTTGGGGTGTGATGCTGAATTCGGCCATCTTTGGGCTTTCCTGAGTCTGCCCTTTTCGGGACAAGCCTACCAGAAATGCCTGATTCTCGATGACCATGGCCAGCTTGTTGTAGAGGATCGGCAAAAAAATCAACGTAAGAAAGACGATGGACAGGCTGACCGACAGGGAATTGACTCGGGGATCTTCAAATGCAAGGAGAGCATTTCCGATGGCTACGCCGATCAGGATCCCCATCACATTGGCAGAAAGTCCCATGCCAAAGATTCTGGCAGGATTTTTCGTAAAAGTGAGCATTTCCCCCAGTATGGTCCACCAGAAGAGATCGCAGACTCCGAAAGCCGAAAGAAGCAGGCTGTCGATAAGGATATAGCTCAGTGCCGAACGATCCAAGACAAAGTACAGGATGTAGGCGATGCCGATCATGGTCACCGCTATGTACATCAGGTAGGACCTGTTGAAGCGTTCCGGTATTCCAACCATGAAAATGAGTGCACCGATGTAAGGAACCGCCCAGTAGATGCTGGACAACAGCTCATGATGGGCAAAGGCGGGCACTACCACTTGATACATGGTCCCGGAATTGATGGTGATAAATCCCACAAAAAGATAAAGCAAGGCCATGGGCCGCAGGAGCTTCATGGGCGGATTTTTCTCTTCATATTTATAGCCGGATTGAACCGAAGCACCTGATTTTTCTTCTCTGGAGAGTTCCTCGGGAAGTTTGTGGGCGGCGCAGAAGAAAGCAGAGGCTGCCAACATACCCAAAGAAAGCAGTACCCCCGCTATAGAAGAGAGGTTGACCGCTATGGTGTTGAGGAGGATCATGATGAGATTGCCGGCAATGATAATGGCTGCCGCCGTCTGCATCTTTTTCCCCGGNNCAGCCGCCTATGACAAATCCGGCAAATACCGAGGCTGCTGCGATAGCCGGATGCCATAACGTTGGAAAAGGAAAGACAAGCGTAAATGTGACGGTCAGACATGCAAGCAGGGAAACTAAAATCATTTTCCTGGCAATCTGGATGGTGCGGGCTATAAAGCCCGCCCCAATCAATCCCACAAAATGTCCGGCCAGGATGAGGTAGTTGTAATAGCCGGGGATAGCGTCTTGGAATTCCGCCATCCTGGCATGGAATACCTGACCTTGAAAAGGCACAGCAAGAAGCCACCCGGAAAACAGGGCGAAAAACAATATTGATGCTTTGCGGTTGTCCCCGACTATGCTCCTCATCTGTCCGCTCCGATTATCCCATAAGACAAAGGCCGCTCTGAAAAGTCCGTTACTCTTTGACTAATAAGATTTCCACAACTCCGGGATCGTCACCGGTGACAGAATACATCCGCACCATGCTGTTGACTTTCACATCCCGGATATTGGCCGGCTCGTATCCGGTGATGACACCGCCTTCCACCACTGCCTTGTAAATGGATGCGTCGCTCAGCACGGAAAAGGTGGTTTTACCCGCCAGGTTGGCAGCGGTTTCAATCACATAATCGGATTTGTCCGTCACCTGTGCCCAGGTGCCGTCGGTAAAATCTTCAAAACCTGCAGGTGAACTCAATGCAAGGAAGCCGTCGTCGGAGATGCCGAATTTTGTGATGATGCCGCCGGACAGTTGGAGTCCGTACAGGTCTCCATCTGTGAGATGGCCGTCAATGACTGCCGTTGCATCAGCGGTAACCCTGCCATTTGTCTGGAGGTAGAGCCTGCTGGAGCCGATGAGAAATTCGTATTCGTCCACAGCCTTGCCGTCAGCGTTGACTACCTTGGCTGTATCCAGCAGAATGCCGTAAGCTCTGCCGCTGTAATCCGTCAGGAAACCGGCAGGATTCTCTCCCGGTTGATTCATATCACCGTCCCCCGGGTCGGTGGTTCCGCCCGGATTGTTGGCCTCTGTTATCTGGTCCGCCACCGGATTGGTCATGAGAGCCACATGGCCTCTCAGGGCTGAAGTATTCACGTTTGTGACCAGGTGGTCTATGTCAACGAAGATTCCCAGAGTAGCTGCTTTTACAATGAAGTTCTCCGGCCATTCCCCCGTGAGATCTTTGGCGCTGTAGCCCAAAGCCCGCACCAGCATGGAGGCCATCTCCGCATAGGTCACCTGTCCTGCGGGATCAAAGGTGCCATTGGGGTAACCAGAAATCACGTTTTTTGCTGCCGCGTAGTTTATGTATTTTGCCGCCCAGTCATATCCCGTCAAATCCGGGAAGCTACTTTTTGCCGCTTCCTTCAGGGCTTCCTCCGAAGGCGCCATGGCCTTAACGGCTATGATGCTGGCCTCTGCTCTGCTGATGGTCCATTCCGGGCGGAAGCTACCATCGGGATAGCCGGAAACAATACCCTTTTCCATTAGTGCAGAGACAGCTGCCTCATACCTTGTATCCTTCACATCGGCGGGAGCCCCTGCTTCCGCAGCAAATGCCGCGGTAAAGGAAGTCAGGACTAAAGCCATAATTAATAAGAATGAAATCCCTTTTCTCATATCTAAATTCCCCCTTTACACACCTGACCACATTTGCGGAGAAAATGTTCGGTCGGTGCTACGCCGTAATTTCCCAACTCTAGCCGGTTGGAATCTACGGCTGTTCAAGTTACTATTTTGCAGCGAGCATTTGATCCCGCTGTTCCTAAATTGTACCACAATATTCCCCGCTTCTGCAACGAACCGAGGAAAGTGAAACCATATTGTAATACAGAAAACTATGGGAGCAGTAGCCATGATTTGCAACATGCCGGTCAAGAATGTACCAGGTCCCTATTTTACGGCAGAATCGCCTCCAGTTGAAGTCCGAAAGGCTGCAACCCGGGTTCCACGAAAAAGGCTTTTGCCTTAACGGGCATATGGCCTGCATCGTAGTCTGCCGACACGGAAAGCACCTGACGGTATCCCGTCACTTCCACCGGATAGGTACGGCAGGTCAGAAACCGTCCGCCACCATCATAAAGGGCAAAATACACGGCGCCTCGGGTGTCCGGAAGCACGCAAAGAGCCAGCTCGGCTTCCACGGTCCCGGGATTATGCTCCAGCCACATCAGGTCAAGGGCACGGTCTTCCACAATGTCTTCAGCCCGATCCAGGGCCATGTTCAGCTGTATCAGCCCGTAACCCTGCTGTTCCGCCGGCAATCCCAAGTCAAGGGCAGTATCCCGGAGGACCTGTCGGATTTCTTCATTTGTAAGCGTCGGCTCCACCGACCAGAGAACCGCAGCCGCAGCGGCTACATGAGGCGTGGCCATAGACGTGCCGCTTAAAGATTTATATGGGTCATAACCCACCCTGACATGCCCGATTACACCGGTGCCTTCCGGCTCTCCGCTCCCACCGGCAGTCAGGTCGGATTTGATGGAAAGGCCCGCATCATAAGAGACAACTGTGGTTGGAATCCAGTCTCTGCTCTCATCCTCCGGCGTTGCATAAAGGGTAAAATCGCCGGGAATTGCCGGATTGCTAACATCATTGTCTGCGATAATCGCACCACGGGCCCCCAGATTCATGACCAGAGACACTTTCTCCGAAAAGGTGTTCGTCCCCCGATCGATGAGGGCAATCCAATCCGACCCCGGGACAATACCCCTGTCAGCCAATATGCCCTCCACCATCAGAGTATCCAATGCTTCCCCACAGGGAACCACAACTGCCGACACATCCCCTATACCGGAGCCGGCGAGAATTTTTGAATAATAGTCCTTTTCGTTGACATTTACCTGTGCATTGAGGGTTGTATCAATAGATGTGCTATAAATATCCACTCCCGGGGCCATTACCTCAAGCTGTACGCCGGTGCTGGAAAAGGAAGCTCTGTGATCCCCGCTGTCGGTAGCCCCCACAGCAATCACCGATTCGAATTTTGCCGGATATTCCATATTGCTGCCGGTACCGCTTGGATTTCCGCTGTTACCCGCTGCGGCCACCAGAAGATGACCGGATGCATAGGCCGCGTCGCAGATGTCTTTGAAAGCCTGGCTATATTGTGTGGTGCCAAGGCTCATGGAGATAATATCCACTCCATGGTCCACCGCCCACTGGATCCCGGCTAATATAGTGGAAATGCTGCCGTTTCCGGAGTTGTTGAGGACTTTCACCGAATAGAGTTCCACGGAGGGAGCTCCTCCTACCGCCCCAAATCCGTTGATTTGGGCGGCTATGGTGCCTGCCACATGGGTTCCGTGGCCGTTGCCGTCAGTTCCCCAGTCGCTGCTGTCCACCGTTGTGGTCCCACCGGCCAGAACGGGAAGGTCTTCATGACTGCCATTGATGCCTGTGTCCAAAACCGCAACAGAAACCCCCTCACCGGACCCCATAGCCCAGGAGGGAAACGGAAAGTTTTCCTGCTCGAAAACCCGCTCAATGCCCCAGGGAACCGTCTGACTCAGGGCATACACCGGATAATCCGGCTCCACGAAGGCCACACCGGGCTCCTGTGCCAGGCTCTCCGCTTCTTCGACAGTAAGCTCCACTAGCGCACCGTCGATCAGATCAAAAGTCGCTCGTGTTTGCTCCTGCAAGCGGGTCTTGACCTGGGCGGCAGAATCCCCAGCCAAAGAACGCAGTCCCCGGACCGGAGACTGCTCGTAGACGATAATATATGACTGAGCCGCATCCGGCAGGGATGCGGCGTCCACCGGACCGGCGCCCGTCCCAAGGAAGAGCGTCAGTCCGGTCAGCAATGCAATTATTTGCTTATGTTTCATGGTGTGCCTGTCTTAAAGTGCCTATAGATCAGCGGGTTCTTCCTTCACAGTCAAGGGACCGTAATCTTCATCCACAATAAATGTATACGGGGATGTAAAGGAATCGTTTCCGGCCTCGACGAAAAAGTCGTCGATGTAAATGCCGTAATTGAGCTCGGACCCATCCGTCGTCAGGCGCCAGCGCATCACCAGCCGGTGGCCGGCAGCGCCGGGGATCTCAAAGCCCACGGCAGTCCAGCCCATACTGGTGGTGGAGGTCCGGGCCAGGCTGGTCCAATTGCCGCCGTCCAGCTGGTATTCGATGTCGCAATAGTCGTAGCCGCTCTCCAGGGCCCAGGTCTGCATCCATTGGACATTGACCGGAGTCCCGCCGGGCAGAGCAGTAAGGTCGATCTCCGGGCTGGTCAGGATCCAACCGGGAAGTGCGATGCTATTAACATAAAGACTGTCCAGATCCGTTCCCCAGCAGTNNGGAAGGCGTAGAAGTCGGCCAGGAAACCGGCGTGCCATGTTCCCACATACTGCCGGTGCCGCTGGAGACGAAGCCGCCATCATCTTCCTCAAAGTCCGTCTCAAACACGATGGCAGGGGGGGGTACGACATTGACATCCACAGTGCCGGGTACGGTTTCGTAGAGCCAGTCGTCGTCCGGCGTAAAGGTGATGCTTGCGGGGTAGATCCCGAGGCTGTCGGGCTCATAGGCCGGCGTGTCAAAGCTGAAGGAGCCTTCAATGGGAGACCCATGCCACTGCACAACACCGTCCGTAAGTATGGAGCTGCTCAAGGAATCGCCCAGAGTGATTGCGCTGGCCGAAGGAATCACAGTGATTTCAGGCGTTGCCTTGGCCACCGTAACATCGATTTCACCGGCAAAGGAGTACAGATCTTCGCTATCCGGTACGAACACGACCATGACGGTCGCGTATTCGGGCGAAGGTTCGTCGCTTCCGTCGTAAAAGCTGAATTCGCCGTCCACTGCTTCGCCGTTGATGGTTACCAGCCCTCCGCTTAAAATAGATTCGTTAAGCGGCTCGCCATAAGTGATTGTCGAAGCCGTAGGCATGGTAACTTCAAGTGTTATGGGATTGAAGCCTTCTTCGTCCCACTGCCAACGCAGGAAGGGAAGACCTTCGTTGTCATAGAGATTCATGGCCCAGATTTCCTCGAAATCCCAACAAGTGGAATCCAGCTGGCGATAGCCCACTTCTTCGGAATAGTCGTAGGTTAAAGGATTGCGCATTTCTTCCAGAGACGCCCGATAAACGCCTTCTTCCCTTCTGCTGATTTCAACGCTTTCCTCTTCGGATGCAGTTCTATACATGCTTGCTTTGAAATAATTTCCCTCAATGACGGAGACGCTCTCCTCATCATCGAGGTAACCGTAGATTTCATTGCTATAAGTCCCGGAAATCTCTCCCAGTGATAAGGCATCGTAATAATAGTAATTGGTAATTTCCCCAGCATTATAGTTGTGAACGATCTCCGCATCTCTTGCATAGCCTACGATGCCGGATACATGTTCAAACCCGCTGATATCTCCTGTATTGTAGGAGTATTCGATGGTTCCGCTGGTAGATCCGGCAATACCCCCCACTGCCCAGATGTATTCCCAATCAACATAGGTAGGATACCACCAGGTTCCTACTGTACCCGTGTTATAGCATTCCGAGATGACCCCGCTGCTGCCGCCTGCGATGCCGCCGAACTTCATGGGCAGATAGACGATGGCCGCTTCAGGCAGGCTGTAATCCTCGAAAATAACACTTCCTGTGTTATAGCATTCCAGGATGTAGGTGGCTGTATCATCATAACCGTAGACCCCGTACTCGTTTGTGGTACCGTTGCCGCCGACAATGCCGCCCACCAATGCATACCCGTAGACATTTCCGGAGTTGCTGCTGCCGGAAATGGTGGCTTCATAGACTGAAGATGTGTTTACAGAAGCAGAAACCATAGCAGAAATTTCGGGCCCCTCGATGAAGTTGCTCCCGGCGATACCTCCCACATATTGTCTCCCTGTAACTGTCACGTCATTGCTGCAGTTTTCAATGGTGCCGGAATCATTTCGACCCACGAGTCCGCCTACCCTATATTCTCCACTGATAGACGGCCCCCAGCTGGAGGGATCCACCCCTACGGGTGCAATGGTCCTCACCACATGCACATTGCTGACTTCTGTTTCTCTGATGTAGCCCGCAAGCGCACCCACATAATCCGTTCCTTCGATCTTTGGATCAAAAAGCCGGAGATCCTTGATCTCTGCCTGGTAAGTGACTCCGAAAAGGCCCGCTTCGTTGCCGGATGGGTAGGTGTCTGAAGCGGAACAAACTTCGTATGTCTTGTCTACTATCAGGTCCTTGATGATCTTGTCGTCACCGTCAAAGCTACCAGTGAAAAATGGCAGTTCCGGGCCATCTGTGAGGATGGTGAAATCCCAGTCCGCATCAGCCGGAGCAAGGTCGTAAGATTCTCCCACCGGCTCCCATCCATATTCCAGGACAACATCCTCGTATCCTTCAGTTTCATAAACCGGCTCCTCCCCACCCACATCGAGAGCTCCGGCCAGAGAATCATACAAGGGTTCTGTCCCGCCCAGATCAGCTGTCAGCAAATATGCCTTATCCAGAAGGTAGCGCATATTGTTCAGGTGGTACCAGTTAGCGATTTGATAGGGGGTGGCTGCAGCGCCGGTACCGCCCGCAAAGCCGATGAGGGTTTCCGAAGAACTCCGGGAGCCGCCGTAGCCGCTGCTTCCTGTAACCGTGACAACAAGATATTGCCCGATGTCTTCCATGGCAATGGTGTATTCCTCGCTTGTAGCTCCTTCAATTTCTTCGATAGTCCCGCCAACCGCAATCCTCTTCCATTGGTATGTGCCGGCTGCTGCCGCGGGAGTGACGACGGCTGTCAGGGTGGATCCGATATGATCCGTGTTTCCGTCAACAACTACCGAATACGACGGGCTCCGCGGGCCGGAATCAGGTGGTGTGGCGGGAACATGTACGACTATGGTTCCGGTTTGTTCGGTGGTAGTCGTACTGTTGGTCAGGACAGACTGGACTGCCTGTGCCACCTGCTGGGGCGTCACCGGGTTACCGCTTTGGATCTGCTCGGCGATCGCTGCCGCAATCTCCTGCGCCTGCTGTGAAGTGACCGTTCCCTGGACTACCACGATGTCTTCGAAAGTTTCGCCGTCAGGAAGGGCTTCATTGCCATCCTGGTCAACGAGCAGGTTGTTGTTGAACAGGATCGATGTATAAATGGTGGTGCCGTCGGTAGCCATGACACGTACCTGCGTGCCTTCCTTAGTCACCACCAGACGGATGATAAGAGAATTTTCCATCTCCACGGTATGCGAACCGCCGCCGTTGACATAGACGACGGACAGAGCCGACAGATTCTCCAGCGTCGCATCGCCTTCCCCTACTGACTTGTCTATGATGATATCGCCCACATAGATCTTATCACGCAGAATATCACCGGAGACCCTTACATAAGTGTCCTCACGGATGATGGTCTCACCGTTCAGGATATTGGTGATGATAACCGCAGCCTCTGCCCGTGTCAAGGTTCCCGTCGGCGCGATCAGTCCGCTGGAATGTCCTTTCATATAGCCTTTATTGATGGCTACTGCCAGCCCCTCTTCTGCCCAGGATGCTATTCTACTTTGATCCGGGAAGGTTGCAAGGACATCCTTTCCTGTCATACCGGCTTTGGGCAGGAACCGGGATACCATTACCGCAGCTTCCTGCCTGGTTATATTTGCAGCCGGAGAAAAAGTGGTTTTACTGGTACCCACAACATATCGCACGTAGCTTGCCTTGGCCACCTCATCGTGGTACCATGCATTTTTATCTACGTCAGTAAAGAGCAGGTTGACCTTATTGCTGTCCCGAAGCTGCAGGGCGTTGTTTACCATAGTGACAAACTCCGCTCTGGTCACAGCCTTATCCGGCCGGAAGCTCCCGTCCGGATAACCTTTGACAAAGCCGGCCGATATAGCGTTTTTGATTGCCTTTTCGCCCCAGTGGCCGGAAATGTCAGTCAAGGCAACTGCCGACGGAGCGGATCCTGTGTCCCCGGTGTCTGCAAATACGGCCGGACCGGTGAAACAGCCGGCAAAAACCAGTAAGAACGAGATAAATAATACGATTGCCGATCGTTGATTTCCCTTTAAGCGTATCATGTGTTCTACCTCCATACATTCTGCCTATAGATAACTATGTTCTGAAATGAAAATTAACGGAATGGAATTAAAAGGGAATATTTATGTGGTTATTATACCATGTATACAGCAAGATGCAAAGATTTGTCCGAATAGTTCGAATTATTTTATCGCTGGCAAAATGAAGACCTTTTGCAACAGCCCAGGACATGGCATCAACTGCCCATCCCGATACAGAGGCCGAATCCCCGAACCCGGAGAGATCTGCCCTTGCTGAAACATCGTAGCCTTTGAACATGGCATAATTCATCAGGATCGCGGCCATCTCCTCCCGGGTGATGGAATTGCCCGGTCCAAACTTACCGCTTCCAAAGCCTGCAACGATCTTGTTGTCTTGTGCCCAGACCACAGCATTGGTATAGTACTGTCCTGCGGGCACATCGCTGAACGGGTTGGCTGCTGTCGCAGCAGGAGAGCCTTCCATCCTGTGCAGAATTGCTACGACCATGGCTCTGGTGGTAGTTGCATGGGGGCTGAACAGCATGGGATCCACACTGGTCCCCTGCATCAAACCATTTGCATACGCATACTGTACCGCGCTGCTGAACCAGTCCCCTGCCGCCACATCATGGAACGGATTCAGGACAGGTTCGGTTACCGGAGGAGTCACCGGCTGGGAAGTTTTGTCTGAACTTCCGCTCGTAGATCTGGGCTTTTCAGGCAGCTTCGGTGTAGTCTGTGTATCAGAAACGGCAGCGCTCTCATAATGACTATCCGTCTCTGCATACTTTACATAGCCTGTATAGCCGGTTTCAGGCAGGCAGTCGATTTTGGTATTTATCGCGGAATAATTTATCCCGTCAAAGCTGTAAAGGCCGTTTTCCACAGCAGGTATCGTTGCCGTATATGTACTTTTGTCACTGTTCAGCCTGAATGTCAGAGTGAATCCGTCGGGGGCCTTCTGCTCCTTATGGGGAATGATATTCCCATCTATGAAGGTGAATTTTTCGATATCCCGGTTTCCTGCATAATCGGTGACAACGATCATGTATCTGTTCACTCCGGAGGCGGTTAATGTAAATTTCCCGTCCACTACTCCTTTAGCTAAAAAGTCATATTCATTGTCAGCGGCATCATGCTTATAAAGCTCATAATCCGCGATACCGCTGTCAGGATCTGAAGCTGTAACCTCAAGATAGGGGAAGCTATATCCCACATGATCGATCACAGGATCCGCCTGGTCGTCAAGGATCCCCGCTGCTCCTGCAAATATGGCAGTGGCCAGTATCGGATAGTACTTCTGATAGTGGGGCCTGTAGAACATGTTGGAACCGAAGGCCACCGACTGCACCGGTTTCCCTTCTATTCCGCCCCCCTTCAGGATAGTACTGAACATAGTCGTCCGATTCTGGAAGACGTCCTTGGCGCCGCCCGTATTCTGATAGCCTCCGATAAATGCGTTCTCATCTTTTGTCTTGAACAGGATCTTTGAACCCTCGGGGATATTTCCGGTGAAATAATTCCCCCGTGCGTAAATGGTGTCGGTATCTTCATAGTTTGCTGTGAAGATACTGTCATCAACATTGTACTCACCGTAAAGCGCCACATCACTAAAAGTGCCCGTGGTCGGAGCGCCGGTCCCCGTTCCGAAGTTCGCATTTGTCAAAGTGGATGCGCTTTGTATCATCACAAGGGCAAGCTTATCATTTTTTATAGCATTGAGAAGATTCCCACTGGCACTTGCATTGTACAGGAGGGCGACATTGGCTCCTTCCCGGACAGTAGATGCGGAATTGCCGTTATAGTCCGAACCGTCGGCGTTCTTCATGGACCCGAACCCCAAATAGTCATCCAGTGCCCAATAAATAGCCCCTCCGGATGTCGCGGCGTTTCTGGTGCTGTTCATACTGATGACCGGTTCCACGAGCTTGACCGCTTCATCGGGCAGATAGCTTATGTATTTGCCTTCAAGGTGGCAGCCCTTAAGGCCAAGGTCCGGATTGTCCACCAGATCGTAGATCTTATCCAGGTACTCGGCCTCGATGATATAATCGGACATGGTCCCTATGCCGTCAACACTTTCCCGGAGCATCCATACATCTTCTGTTTCGTCAATTAAGGAAGGACCGCTTGACCTGCCGGAAAGCAGCAGGTTGACAAACCTTACGGCATCTGTACTGTTGCTCTTGAAGACCGCGTAGTCGGCCGGAGTCCCTGTGATATTGGCTTTCTTGTCAACAGAGGTGACAGGTACTGTTTTGCCGTCGAACAGGTCCGGTGACCTCTTCCGTAGTCATGCTGACCTTTGCCCCGTACCGCATGGTGAATTCAAGGGTCCTGTAGGCCTCCGCCACATTAAACTGGTTCTCCGGCGTACCGGGGATCACCAGATAGTCCGGGAAGAAGGGAAGCTTTCCGCCCTGGCCGTCATCCTTTCTGGCCCTGCCTACGTATTTCCCGACGCCGTTTACTACATCAATGAAATACTTATCTGCGGCTTCTGCGTCAATATTATTAACTCCCCGCAGTTTGAACTGAAGCTTGTTCATAATGGTGCTCTTGCGCAAGCTGGCGTATTTGTTGTCCACCTCATGGCTGTCTTTTCCGTCAATGCTTCCGTTTAAAGGATTCCCCTCATAATACGCGGTTTCTCCGTGCAGCAGCGCGTTCAGCATCCCGTAATTGATGGCATTTCCTGCTTCGAAACCATCCGTGTTGGAGTGAGGTAATTCGATGGTCCACCCCATGCATCCGAAGAGCATGGCAAACATGGGTCCGTAGACATTGCCTCCGTCATCCCAGCCTGTCGACATGGAATCCCAGGGCAGGTGGAAACGGTTGTAACCGGTGCTTCCGGTCAGCGCTTTGCCCCCGTAATAAGCCAGCTGTATCATATTGTTCAGCGTCAGATCAGGCTCATAGTCCTGGCTGTGAGGTGCTGTACAGGGCTCGATGAGCATCTGGGAAACATACCCGTGCCATTCCAGCATGACGAGGGGATCCCATTTGGCAATATCTTCAGTCAGCGCTATAGCCTCCGGCTGGGTTGCATAGACGGTGTCGCGATTCAGGTCAAGGCCGTACCTGTTGGTCCTCCGCATGGCTGCCTTCCCGTCAGGATTG
>DCUA01000012.1:22289-28684 GCA_002329675.1 Firmicutes bacterium UBA1426
GATCCTCCTCGAATGTATTGTAATGGATCGTTTTTCCTTCTTTTCCGCCATCGATCATTTCCGTTATCAGATGGTTCATGCTGTCCGTTCCTGATATTTCATCGGAATGGACATTATTCTGGGAGAAGGGGATAACAAAATCGATGTCCTCAGGATCTACAAAAGTATATTTATCGATCAAAGACTGCGGATTATCGTTCATCTTATCTTTGAACCCGCCGGGCTTCAGATAGTCGTTAACGGTATCCGCGTCTTTCGCAACGACAACGTTCCATATGGGATTGAACTGTGCATAATTGTTGAAGTCCTGATTGGCCTCACTGTAATTATCCGTGAGACCATATCCCAGTATGCTTACCTCAACGTATACACCGTCACCCTCTTCAAATTCACCGTTTTCATTCATTACTACTGTTCCTGCCGCTAATACGCCGGTAGGCTTATCATCCACATCTGCCTTTTCTCCATTGATGGCATAAATAAGATCCTGACAGAATTCATTGATTTCTGTCCAGGAATGATACCCGTCATAGGGACCGATATGCAGATCAGTGGATGCCAGAGTCTGCTCGCCGGCTACAGCTTCAAGGGCATAGGTGCCTGGGCCTTCATAAGTCGGTCCGAATTGGAAAAAGGTCCGGTTGTCGGACCCCTGACCGCTGCCGAAGTATGCACCGCCGCTGCCGCTGATATATCCGTTGTATGGCCTGTTGTTTGCAGCAGATGCGTTACTGCCGGCGCCCCAGGGAGAATCAGCCCGAATGGAAGCGGAGATCTTATAGCCCTCCGTCACGGCCTCTATCTTCTTATCGCGCAAGATCAGGATCGGCGTGGATCCGCGTAAGGTTTTGCCGTTCCCCCATTCGCTGAGAGGAAAACCTCCATATGTAAAGTCTACCGTGGAAAGAAACTCATCTGCATCCGTGATGCCTTCCGCCGGTACCACAAACTCTACATTAAATATCCGCGGATCCTGAAGATTGATTTCTCTTCTGGTCGTGTAGTACTTGTCAGGGTCTTCGCCATTTTCGGCATCGCCCTTGTAGACTTCGGGTCTGTAAAGTATTTGCACTTCTCCGCCATTGAGGACTTCTATCGAGCTGATAATAAGAGGAACCTCTTCTGCGGCTGAGACAAGCATAGCCGGTGACGCATCCCCATCAGGCGGATAATCGTCCAAAGCATATGTATTGATACCTAACGATAATACTAAGCTAAGAACAATAAGTAAACTTAAGAACTTCCTCATTTTGTTACGTTGCATAACATAACCTCCCAGTATGACATTACTCTTTCTCTTCATATTTATGTTTATGGCTTTCCGGATCAACCCTGCTGATGCCGTTCAACCGGGTCAGGCGGCTCTTTCATCCGGAATACTCGGCACCGGTTTCTGCAACCACATCCTTTCCTTAATGCCCGGGTATCCGGCCGGGATATGCGGGCAACGACTTGCAGTCAGCAAGGCAAAATAAAAGATAAAGACAAAAATTCGCTAATAGCTTCGAATCTTAGTCTTTATCTCTGTATAATGTACTTCTTTGATCGTTGACAGGTCGTTTCCGGGTGTAGCGGATCTATTATCGCTTGTCTTATCCTAACATGAGCTGCCCGGCCATATCAATGACTTACTTTGTCGGTTTATGTAACAGATTGTATCTTATGACTTTATAAAGCAGGATACAGGCTCCCACAAGTAAAAGCAAGTCACCGATGCTGGCAAATCCAATCAGATCGCCGTAGAATGAAAACCCCACCACATCCGCAAGAAAAGGCAGCCTTGTGCCTGCATCCACCACAGTGTAACCAAAGATGTCCCCGTTCAATAAGGCATCCATCAGCTCACTCTTTCCGGAGTCTGCAAAAAAAGACGGCCAAACAGGCATGTAAAACCCATTTGCCGAAATAACAGCAAAATTCAGTATCGTTCCGGCTCCGATCCAATATGGCCAGGAACCTCTTCCTTTTATGTTTGCCAGTACAAACCAGAGCAGAAGCCCGTATTCAAATGGAAATACAAACCACTCGGGAAAACCTCCCCGGGATAGCAGGAACTCTGCTGCAAAGGCCAGAAATGGGAGATAGAGCTTCACCGGCATCATAATATCACCATATTCAGAAACCGGTCATTTTCAAACATCTTACAGAAAACTTCCACTACTTTTGGATCAAACTGAGTTCCTGAGTTTTCGTGTATGATGTCCAATGCCCTCTCCGGAGAAAGCTTTTTACGGTAAGGCCGGTCGGATGTCATCGCATCATATGCATCTGCAATGGATAAAATAGCTGCTGCCAGGGGCTGGATCACGGGGGCATCCTCGTTACTGGGATAGCCACAGCCATCGTAACGACAATGATGATAGAGCACCGCATCTACGATGGTCTTTGAAAACTGGATCTCCTCGATTATCTCACTGCCTATGACCGGGTGTTGTTTGATCTGCTCAAACTCCTCGCTGGTGAGCTCATCAGGTTTGTTGAGAATACTGTCCTCAACACCGATTTTTCCGATGTCGTGTATCAGGGCCGCCATCCGGATATCCGCAACTGTCTTTTCGGGAAGCATCATGTTGCGAGCCACTTGCTCAGCAAAGTAAGCTACACGCTCCGAATGACCTCTCGTATAAGGATCCTTTGCTTCGATCGCCCTGGTCAGCGTGGTGATGGTGCGCATATGCATGGAATGGCTGTCCCAATAGAGCTTAAAGGAATACCGGGCCAGTAGAAGGGGCAATATGAACAGGAGCACGAAAAAGCTTCCATTTTTCATATGTAGGAGAATAGCGATAAAAATCCCAAAGGGGATCGTGGAAATCACATTTGGTAAAATGCCCAGTATCGTCTGGGAAAGCATGGGAGCAAAGCGCTCTTTCCCTGCCGCCACAAAGTAGAAAATGAATAAAATGAGATTTGTTGCAATCGTAACCACCGCAAACAGGGTGGCTGGTAGAATCGAATATGGGAAAGCGAAATTATCACCATAGCCTCCCAGCCAGAGCAATGCCTGGCCTCCGATAAAAATCGACAGTAGAATATTTGCCGTGTTAAAGAGTTCTTTCCCCGGTTTACGCGACAGCTGATAGTATACTTTCCCGGAGGACTTATCAAAGGCGAAAAGGAAGAATGTAGAGAAGAAAAACAGCACTATGGTAATGTAAAGCCCGTAGATCATGGCGCTGGCAACAACAGGAACAAATGAGACCTCGATGGACTTGTCCCGTGCAATGTAAACGGGAAGTGCTCTGCAGAGGACTAATAACGTCAGCATAATAAACCAGTCAATGATACGCGCTGCCGGAATCAACTCCTGTGCCGAAATTTGTTCCCATGCTTTTACTGCACTTAATCCAAAGGCTGCCGTACCCGCTAACATCACGAATCCGACATACGCTTTCTGAATGTTCCTCATGTGATTCTCCTAAAAGCAACGTATTTCCCTATGGCACATCTTGTGCCGTTTTCTTTCGTGTTGAACAGATTCGGAACCGGGTATTGGCTAGTTATTTTACGCAGAAAAATGCGCCGCTGGAAAGCAGCAATGCGCACAGACTGGATAATACCAGGATTACTCTGTTCATGATATAGCCTCCTTCATTGGTACTCTGCCATACCGCTATATATGCAGGCTATATCCGCTCCGCTCTATGTAATTCGTCAAGGTTCCGAATCTGTTACCACCATTTGTTTCGTGGTTGATACTCCAACCACCTGCCGTCAGGAAATCTGCCTGGCAATGCGCCTGTTCAGGGCATCAAGTACCGCCCTGACCATTCCGTCATCCATGTTTTCCCGTACAAAAGAGCTCCCCACAAGCTGATGACCCTGCTCATCACACAGGACCACCAAAGCAACGGGGCTTCCGCTCACGTCAATTATTTCAGTTGTAATCAAATCATAATGGGTGCTTCCGTTCTCTATAGTACACTTTTCGACTGCGTCAAGGGTCGCGTACGCCACCCCGCGCAAATGAGAGGTTCTGTTCCGACTGGTATAGGATGCTCTTCCTTCTACCCGGGAATCACCATAAGACAGAAAGACTACAATGTCTCCCCGGCCGTCTATGTATTTTGTGTCGATACCTGTGTAACAAAGCCTGCAGTCTTTTTCTGCCAATTCGGAATGGATCTGCGCAATACTGATGATGCGATAATCCACTTCAACCCCAAAAACAGCCATCAAAGCGGATTGTACATCCCTTGTCAAGGCTTTTGGTGACTTATTTGTGCTGGCAAGTATGTGTATTTCTTCCGGGACATCGTCCGGGGAAAGAACAACCTTTGCCGCACAAACACCTTCCAATCGACAAATCAGGTTTTGCCATAATGTGACGGAAGATTTTGTCTCGGGTTGCAACACAGACTTTACCTCCAGTATTTGATCGGATCTGTAGCAAAAGGAATTTCTATAACGTATACAGGTTTATTTTATCACTTCGACAAAGATTTTGGTACTAGAATATTTATTTTTCTTCCTTTTTTGAAGATTTTGTCTAATAATGCAAACAAAACAAGAAAAAGAGGGAAGGTCTTCTCCTTTCGACAAGCGAAACGAAAACCATCCCTCAGAAAATCTCAGACCGACTGCTGTCATTGAATGACCATTACAGCTTTTTCTGTCATATGTAATACCTTAGTTGTAACGCTTCCGAGATACAGCCGATGCCTCAGGGAACCCATCCCGTTGGACCCCATGACTATGAGATCCACATCCCGCTCATTGGCAAAGTTCACAATTGCAGTAGCAAATTTGCCGGATGGATCATCGATCATGACGGTCTCCACATCTGAACCTTTCAGCAGTTCTTTTGCTTCTCCCAGCAGTTTTTCGGATCTCTCCTTTGCCGCATCATAAATACCCGGCCAGTCCACTGATCCGCCCGTCTTCGCTGATTGCAGATTGGGATAAATTGATACAGTGGTCACTATGTTCATCACGTTCATGATAATGATTTTGCTTCCCAGGCAATCAGCCAGCTCTTTTGCTTTTAGCATGGCCCTCTTCGAGTTTTCAGAGCCGTCTATGGGTACAAGAATTGTTTTCATTGGTTTCCCCTCCTCTAAAACAAGTATTGGCATTTTGTAGCTTATACCCGGGGGGAGCGAACTTAATCAGAATATTTTGAATTTACTACCATAATCTGCTTATTGCATTATAAAGGTGCTGAAATAGGGCACAAATTTCTTCATACCGGCTTCGTTAAGATGGCGCTGATCATAGAAGTGTTTCTCTATGTCCAGTCCGATCTCCCGGTAGTGTTTTGTGTCATTGAAGTCGATAAAGGGAACATCTCTCTGCTCGGCCAATTCAGCCACGCCATTATAGAACATCTTCTCCTCAGCCGTAGCATTGGATGGAGATTTAAACAGCAGCAACGGGATGTCCTCCGCTTCGGCAAGGTCGATTATCTTATTCAAATACTCCATGTTCTTTTGGGTACCGACTTTGCTCTCCGTCACCGCAGATACATCCTCCCACACCACCTCATCGGAAATCTCGGTAAGACGCACAAACCCCTTATCCGGGTCCGTGGCTTTTTTAAAAGTGCGGACAAAGTCCTCCTTCTCCAATTGCTCCCACCGGTCATGATATTTCATGATGTTGAAGACATAATAACGACGCTCCCCTTCGGGAACAGAAGCAGCAATCATCTTCAGCTTGTTTTCCGACATGGGAATGGGATCTATGGCTGAATGATTGGTTCCTTCATCGAGATAGTCCTCCGTCTCGATGGCCATGTGGACCTCCACCACCAGTTGTTCGGGATGCTGGGTTTTCAGGGCCTCTACCATATAGTGATAGGTGATCCAAAGAGGCTGTTGCTGGGTCGCGAAGACGTATGAGGACAGTCCGGTCTCCTCTTTGAAAACTGCCGGATCTACAGAACAGTACATATGGCTCGATCCGAAAAATAACACGTCAAAGCTGTCCGGTTCTTCGTTATAGAAGCCGGCCACCTTGGCGGTCATATTCCATCTGCCTTCGATCTGTTTGTGCATCACAAGACCGCTTACTTCAGACAGAATCAGAAGGAAGATGAGAATGAAGCCTATGGTTCCTGCAATGCGTTTCACAGTTTTCATCCCTTACCTCAAAATTGGAAATATATAAACTGGCTGGCGCTGTAACCGGGGCCATATATCCCGAAAATTATTATGGAGAATAATAAGCCCAGAGTCACAAACCAGCGGAAGATCAAGCCTTGCTCAGCAAATCTCTCCCGGATATGGATGCCCCGATATTGAGCAACACTCACGCCAATGAGCAGAAGGATAGAGAAGATCCCCACCCAAAAGCTCTCCGGGGAAAGTCCCAGCTCATACAGGCTGCCGTCAACGAGAACCCAGGGATTCCAAACAGAGAACATATTTCCGATGATACCTCGTGCCGCCGTTATA